>JAITJY010000114.1 GCA_031278675.1 Bifidobacteriaceae bacterium | reverse complement strand
ACTCGGTTCGACGCCGACCGGGAAACAGCGCGATCCCGCAAGGCGGAGTTGGTGGACCACCTCCGCATCCAGTTGATGCGAGGCGTGCCGACACCGCCGGACCGTCAAACCCTCAAACGTCTCCGCGATGCTCTGGAATCCGGGAAGGTGGCCATACGGGTCTTTACCGCCCGGCCTTTGCACGGCAAGGCTTACATCTTCCATCGCCAGGACATCACGAACCCCATCACGGGCTTCGTCGGGTCGTCCAACCTGACCTACCCCGGTCTGACCTCGAACCTCGAACTCAACGTCGACGTGATCGACAACGACGCGGCCCAAAAGCTCGCCTTCTGGTTCGAGGACCGTTGGAATGACCGGTTCTCGCTCGAAGTCACCGCTGACTTGCTCGACTTGCTCGATGAGTCCTGGGCGTCTCCCAACCCGCGCAAACCTTATGAAGTTTTCCTCAAGCTGTGCTATGACCTCGGCCGCGACGTGCGCGAGGGCCTTGCCGAATATAGCCTTCCCGCGTCCATAGCCCACACACTGCCGGACTACCAGGCCACTGCGGTACGCACGGCTAGCTAGGCGCATCATGACCAAACGCGGCGCGATGCTGGGAGATGTGGTCGGCCTGGGCAAGACGTTGACCGCCATCGCGGTGGCGTTGATGCTGCGCGATGAACACGGCTTCCAGCCGCTGGTCGTCTGCCCGAAAAACCTCCAGAAGATGTGGGAGGACCACTTGGAAGAATACGACCTCCACGGCCGCGTCGTGCCTTATTCCATGGCGACTAAAACCCTCCCGGAACTCCGCCGCTACCCGTTTGTGATCGCCGACGAGTCTCACACACTGCGCAATAACCAGCGCCAAGATTATCTCGCCCTACGCGACTACATATTACGCAACGATTGCCGTGTCTTGCTGCTCACGGCCACCCCGTTCAACATCCGGTTCCAAGATGTTGCCAACCAGCTAGCCCTTTATGTCGACGACGACGACCTCGGCATAGCACCCGTCGCCGCCATTGGCAAGGACCCAGCCCTGCCTGACAAGGTGGATTCCAAGATCACCACATTGCAGGCCTTCCGACGTTCCGAGGAACCGGACGACTGGAAGCGGCTGATGAGCCAGCACCTAGTCCGCCGAACCCGCTCGTTCATCCAATCGAATTATTCGAAGCTCGACCCTGACGGCCGCGCCTATCTGGAATTCGCGGACGGTCGCCAATTCACTTTCCCGAGGAGGATAGCTCTACCGCTCCAGCACTCATTCGGAAATGACGATCCAGCAGCCAAAATGGCCGACGACCGCACTCTTGACACAATCAACTCCCTCCTGTTACCCCGCTACGACCTCCACCAATACCTACTGCGCACAGTCCATTTGACCGTTGATGAGCGGGCCTTCGCCGACGGCGTTGCGCAGGGCCGAGGCCACGTCGCCGGATTTGTCCGCACCACTTCTTTCAAGCGCCTGTCTTCCGGCGGCCACTCGTTTGTGCTGTCGGTGCAGCGACACATCGCCCGCAACGAGCTGTGGCTCCACGCGATCGCCAACAACATCCCGGTGCCGACGGGTGACATTCAGGTGTTGAGCCTGGGCGACGATGGCGACGATGTTAATTCTGAAGACGCCACGCCTCCCTCGGCCGGTTCGGCGCAAGTCCGTTATGACGCCTTGCGAGCCGCCAACCCAGGAGGGGTTCGCTGGGTCCGGTCAAGCCTGTTCTCGAGACGTCTGGCCGAAGCGCTCACCCATGACACGACATCCCTGCGAGATTTACTCAATTGGTATGGACCGTGGGAGGCACGATCCGATTCCAAGCTGCAAGCACTCATTGGGCTCTTGCGCGGCAAACACGGCGGCGACAAGGTTCTAATCTTCACCGAATACAAGGACACCGCTGACTACTTGGGCATGCAACTCCAAGACGCCGGTATTGTCGGCGTGGGCACCGTGACCGGCGAAAGCGAAGACCCGACTGCGGTGGCGGCGCAGTTCTCCCCCGCATCCAACGGCAAAAGCGGCGCGAATGCGCTAGCGAAGCACGGGGAACTACGCGTTCTTATCGCAACGGATGTGCTCTCCGAGGGACAGAACCTGCAAGACTCCCACGTCATCGTCAACTTCGACCTTCCGTGGGCGATCATCCGGTTGATCCAGCGAGCGGGCCGCGTCGACCGCATTAGGCAAACCTCCGCTGAGGTGCTTCTCTATTCCTTCTTCCACGAATCAGTCGACAACGTTATCTCGTTGCGCCAGCGCATCGCCGACCGCTTGGCCGCCAACGCCCAGGCATTCGGCTCCGATGAGACGTTTTTTGGGTCGGCCGACGAGACCCAGATCATTGCTGACCTTTACAGCGGCGAGCTGGACGATAGCGCCCCTGACGATGAGGTGGACGCTTCATCTCTGGCCTATCAGTACTGGACTCAGGCCGTGGCGGACGATCCAGCTTTGGAGCGAAGGATCTCCCACATGCCGGACATGGTTGGCGCCACCCGAGCCAGACGCCTCGGTGAGCAGGAAGACGGCGTGGGGTGCTACGTCCGCACTGCTGGGGGCATTGACGCATTCGCCTTCTCCAGCCCAAACGGGCAGGTCAGCCACCTGACCGGACATGAGGCTATCGCCCGGTTCAAGGCCGACAAGTACGAGCCTGGCCTTCCGCTTCGTGACGACCACGACGGCATCGTCCGTCAGATAATCACCGCCGACCTCACCGCCGCCGCCAGTTCCTCCGGCAGGCTGCGGGGTGTCCGCAAGAGGGTCTGGGCCAGGCTGGGCGCAACCTTGTCGTGGCATACCGACCAGGAGCACGAAACCAGAATTGCATTAGACGAACTGTTCCAGCGCCCGCTCACCCAAATTGCCGACACCAGGCTCAAGCGCGCCATCCGCAACGGCGTCGCCGACGCCGACCTGGCAGCGCTGGTCCGCGCGCTCCACAACGACGGTAGCCTCGTTATACCTTCGCGCACAGGGAAAGACCCATTGCGGATCATCACCACAATGGGGGTGAACGCCTGATGCCTACGCCGCTGCTCCCCATCGTCGATTCCGGCGACTTCCGTGAGCTGTTCGTCCGCCAGCTCGGTTGGAATAACCCTGACCGAATGGCACCGCTCAAGATCCGCGTCGATGGCAAGACATACACGCTCACGCAGGCCGCCGGATTCAAAGGGCTCCGTGTCTGGGTGTGCGACCAGGCTCCTGCCCGCCGGGTCCAACGCGAAATCGACCAGGCCGTTGGCAAAGACTCATCTGAACGGCTGCTCGTCTTCTGCGGCGACGGGTATCAAGACTGGCGCTGGCCGCGCCGCGCCCAAACCGGCGGCGTCAACGCGAAACTCATGGCTTACACCCACAGGATCGGCAGGTCTGACCAGGATTTTGAGACCAGGTTGCGCGCCATCGAAGTCCCCCTCGACCATGAGATCACCTTGGTCGAGCTGCTGAGCCGCATGAGAGGCGCGTTCGACAAGGTCATCGAAACCGAGTCATCCAAAGCTGCCCGCCTCATGGGCACCCTCTACTCCGCGCTTGAGAAATCCGACATCGCGGACAATGCCGCCACCCTGCTGCTGGCCCGGTTACTGTTCCTCCTGTTCGGCGACGACACCGGGATGTGGGGGCACAACGCGTCCGACTCCGACGTGTTCAAAGTCTTCATCGACCGCCACAGCACTGACGCCAACCTCCACATCAAGCTCCAAGAGGCTTTCCGTGTCGCCGACACGCCCCATGAGGCGCACCGGCCATGTCCGGGGCTGGAGAAAGGCCATCCACTAGCCAGACTGCCTTATATAAACGGTGGGCTGTTCAGCGATCCCCTGGTGCTGCCCCCGTTACAGCCAGACTTCCGCGGAGCGTTGCTCGATGCCGCCGACTTCGATTGGTCATTCATCTCTCCCGCGATCTTCGGCTCAATGTTCCAGACCGTTAAGGACAAGGCCGCTCGGCGCGCCATGGGTGAGCACTACACCACCGAAGAGAACATCCTCCGCACCATTCGCCCGCTCTTCCTCGACGAACTCGAAGACCGCCTGGAACGGGCCTGGGATGACAAGGGCCAACTAACTAAGCTGCTGAACGACCTACGGGACATAAGGATTCTGGATCCTGCCTGCGGCTGCGGCAACTTCCTGGTTGTCGCATACCGCGAGCTCCGCGCCATCGAACTGCAAGCCCTGGTGCGCCGCCGCAACCTTGATATCACGGACTCCAAAGTGTCGAGCGCCCGCGGAAACCTGGCTCAGTCCACCTTGGATGTATCCCAATACGTCGGCGTGACGATCGACCACTTCTACGGTATCGAGATCGAAGAGTGGCCAGCCCGCATCGCCGAGACCGCCATGCTCTTGGTCGACCACCTAGCCAACCAACAGATGGCAGAGGAATTTGGAACCGCTCCCCACCGACTCCCGATCAAGCTCGCCCCTACCATCGTCCACGGCAACGCGCTCCGCACAGACTGGGCCTCAATCCTTCCGCCTTCGGAGAACGTGGTGATCGTTGGGAATCCTCCTTTCGTTGGCCAGTACACGAAAACCTCTGAACAACAAGATGATTCGAAGCAGGTCTGGGGCGCGCGCTGGAGCGGCTACTTGGACTACGTGACCTGCTGGTACGCCAAGTCGATGGACTATTACGGCGCGGTCAAAGGGCGCTGGGCGTTCGTCTCAACAAATTCGATCTGCCAAGGTGAAGCCACCGAACCGCTGTGGCGGCCGATCATCGAGAATGGTTGGCGGTGTCGCTTCGCTCACAGGTCTTTTCGCTGGACCACTGAGGCGGCCGCCGGCGCCGCCGTGCATGTCTCGATCATTGGATTCGACCGAGCCGACCAACCCAGGCCAGTGCTGTGGACTTACGGTGAAAGCGGACAAGGCGAGCAGCTCCTTGAGGAAGCGAGCCGCATTAGTCCCTACTTGGTGGCCAACGCGCCAACGGTCTTAGTCACGCCGAGGGTGACGGCACTGGGATCAGGCCTCTCGCCAGTTACAAAAGGATCTCAACCGACTGACGGTGGAAGGTTCTTCCTAAAAGGCGACGATCTGATTGAAGCTCGCGCCGATCCCATCGCCCAGAAGTACATCCGCCGATTTGTCGGAGCCAAAGAGCTACTACACTCCAAGGACCGTTGGTGCCTCTGGCTGGAGGGGATCACACCAGACGAGATACGATCATCGCTCTTCCTGCAAGAGCGAATTGAGGCCGTCAGGCTCTTCCGCCTCACCAGCAAGAAGAAGGCGACCCGGAAGAAGGCGACAACCGCTTGGCTGTTCGATGAACGCCGCCAGCCCAAGACTGACTACCTTGCCATTCCCCGGCATGTGGCAGAGAGCCGCCCATACTTCCCGCCGGTGGCTCTAGGGCCCGAAGTCATCTGCGGAGACGCAAACGCGATGATTCAAGATGCAGACGGCTTTGTCTTAGCTGTGCTGTCTTCCACGATGTTCATCCAGTGGATGCGAACCGTTGGAGGACGCATCAAATCCGACTTGCGCTTTTCCAATACGTTTACTTACAACAATTTCCCTTTGCCCCCAGTGTCTCCGCATCAACGGGCAGAGTTAGTGTCAGGTGCTGCGGCAATTATAGCTGAGCGAAACAAATACCCGAACATCAGCGTGGCAGAGCTTTACGATTCTGAATCCATGCCCTCTGCATTGTTGGAGGCGCATGCCCGAGTTGACGCCGTCATCGACAAGCTCTTCTCCGTCCCGGCTGGAGCCTCGCCTGAGGACAAGAGCCGAATCCTGCTGCGCCGCTACGCCAAAATGACCGGCCAAGAAGAAGACTCAGTTCTGTTCTGATTAGAGGAGCAAGAATGTCAAGCAAGAAGCCCAAGAGCCGTCGATTGACAATCTTTCTGCTGAAAGATGCGGTCAAGGAAGCCGATGACGCCCTTGAGCCTGAGGAGCAAAAGGCGAGGGAACGGGTTCCATTCGATGCGCGGTCGGGTATTGACGGCGCCTTCTACTGGATGCGCCGACCACCAGTTGAACCAGAATGGGTCCGTTTTGTCCGCCCGTTCGTCGTTAAGGCCCCTGACAAGCTCAAGACCGCTTCGGCTTCGGGTCTGCTCGTGCTGAAGGCACACAACCGGTTCTTCGCTGTGACCTTCGGCTACGGCCGCTCGCTGCTGGACCTCGACAGGATCGAGCCCCACTTCGGCCTGAGAGTGTGCCTCAACCGCATCGACTCTAGTCAAATGCGCAGCGTGGACACCAAGACCTACGAAGACGTGGTGGTGGCCAAGCGGACTCAGGTCAGCAAGAGCTCCGACCTTCCCGCGTTTGGCATTAACGTGTCGAGCGACATCCTCAGATCGGCGACGGGGGCTCCCACAGACAAGAGCTTTGCTCAGACCTTATCCGGCTCTGACAGCCTTGTGGTCAATCGTCCATTGGAAGCGACGGAGCTAGTCGGCTTTTGCGGGCAATTGCTCGCCGCGTTTAATGACGACAAGTACAAGAAGAGTTTCGGCTGGATTGATGATCTGAAACCTGTTGTCGACCAGTCGGTCATCGCCGAGCTTGACAATCTCGTCGTCTCGCAAATCCAGGCGCGAGACACTTCCCGCACGTATCTGGCAGTTCCCGACGTGATCGACTGGGAGGACGTGGACGCGTTCAGGATCGCTGGCACACGAGGCTGCGAGTACCCGGATCTCGACTTGGACGAGTATCTCGCAAACCTGGGGAGCGGAGGTGCCGCCATCCGTTTGGAGGACCTTAAGCATCGGCGCGTATCGGTGCGTTACACCAGGTCAGGCGTGTTCACATCCAAATGGAAACTCTATCAATGCCTTGTCAGCGAACAGCGCATTAATGGCCAGCTACACGTCCTTATGGAGAACCGCTGGTTTGCCGTGTCAGACTCGTTGGTCGAGACGGTGGACACCTACTACGACCGCCTACCCCCGGCGGCCGCAGGCCTCATTCCCTCGTTCCAAGCGGAGAAGGAAGCTGACTACAACCAACGCCTGGCCGTGTCCGATCCGTCGCAGCTTCTTCATCTGGACACAAAGATCACACGTCCTGGCGGCGCGTCTTCCGGCATCGAACTTTGCGACATCATGACCGTCGATGGGGAGTTTCTGCACGTGAAGAGGAAATCGCGTTCCTCGACTCTCAGTCATCTGTTCGCGCAAGGTTCCGTCAGTGCTGAGACCCTCATCTCGGACGGCGAGTTCCGCGACAAGATCCGGACAGAAATAGCTAGTCGAGTGGCCGAAGACCAACAGGCGCGTTGGCTCGCATTGGTTCCTGGCAGCGGCGAGTCGGTAAACAAAGGCGCATATACGGTCTCGTACGCGGTCATCGCGCCCGCTAGCACCGGGCAGCCATGGTTGCCGTTCTTCAGCAAACTGAATTTGAGGCAGCACGGCTCACACCTTGAGAGGCTTGGCATGAAGGTTTCGGTGTCTCGCATCGACGTGGAGACGCGCCCTGCGCCGCCTTCGCAGAGCAGGCCAACGGAGAATACCGATGAGTGAACCGGCCCACGCCCCGCAAACCGAGATCGTCATGTATCAAGCCGCCGATGGCGAGGCGCGCATTGAGGTGCGCATGGTTGACGAAACTGTCTGGTTGTCGTTGGACCAGATGGCTGAGCTGTTTCAGCGGGACAAGTCCACTGTCTCGCGGCACATCTCGAACGTGTTCCGCGAGGGGGAGTTGGAACGCGGCCCAGTTGTTGCGGATTTTGCAACAACTGCGGCTGACGGGAAGACTTACCAGGTCGCGTACTACAACCTGGACGTGATCATCTCCGTCGGCTACCGGGTCAAGTCGCTGCGCGGCACGCAGTTCCGGCGTTGGGCTCTCGGGGTGCTCAAGGAGTACCTAACAAAGGGCTTCACCATGAACGACGCGCTGCTGAAGCAGGCGGGCGGCGGCGCGTACTGGCGAGAACTACTTGAGCGCGTCCGCGACATTCGCGCTAGCGAGAAGGTGTTCTACCGCCAGGTGCTCGACCTGTACGCGACCAGCGTTGACTACGACCCGCGCGCCGCCGAGAGCGTGGAGTTCTTCAAGGTCGTCCAGAACAAGATGCACTATGCCGCCCACGGCCACACAGCCGCCGAGGTCATCAAGGGCCGCGCGGCCGCCGGACAACAGTTCATGGGATTGACGGTATTCGACGGGCCGCGACCTCGCCGCGGTGAAGTGGTTGTGGCCAAGAACTATCTGACAGAGCAAGAGTTGGCCACGCTGAACCGAATGGTGTCTGCGTTCCTGGACCTGGCCGAACTGAAGGCGATGCGGCACCGGGGGATCAGCGGAACCAAGCGGGTCGCCAGCTGACCACGCTGAATCCTGATGAAAGCGAACACACGAAGACCCAAGACTCCACACCATAGGGCTTTGGCCAGCGTGTCCGCTGGTCAGTGCC
>JAITJY010000109.1 GCA_031278675.1 Bifidobacteriaceae bacterium | reverse complement strand
AGCTGGTAGTTCAGTGATTCGATCGCGTTGGTGGTGTAGATCACGCGGCGTACGGGTTCGGGGAACGCCAGGAACGGGGTGAACCGTTCCCAAGCGTTTTCCCATGTTTTGACCGCCATAGTGCATATTCTGATGGTTGAGAGCCAGTGTTCCAGGTGGTTGTGAGCCGGTGTTCCAGAGGGTTGTGAGCCACTGTTCCGGGCTGGATTGAGCCGGCGTGTTGGTGGGGGGTGGGGCCGTGTGGTGGTGTCGGCAGCGGCGGTAGCTTTGTGTTTGTTGATGTTGGGCGAGCCCGTCGGCGGGGTGTTTCGATGTGTCCCGCCGGGGGCTGTGGCGCGTTAGAGGAGACGCGTTGATGTTGAGGATAGACGGCGCTGGCGGGGATGGCGGCAGGCCGGACTTGGCGGCAGTGGTGTGCCCGTGTTGTGGTGGGCGTTTGATCTGGTGGGGTTGGGACCGTCCGAGGCTGGTCCGGGCTGGGTTCGACCGGTTCGGGGCGTGTGAGTTGGTGCGTCGCCGCCGGGTGATGTGCCGGGGCTGCGGGCGTACCCACGTGGTGCGGGACTCGCGGATGGTGCCCCGCCACCGGGACGGGGCGCGGGTGGTTGTGGCTGCCTTGCGGGCGCGGGCGGCCGGGTTCGGGTTGAGGGCTGCGGCCGAGGTGGTGGACAGGGCTTTTTCGACGGTGCGGAACTGGTTCCGGGCGGCGAAAGCGTTGGAGCCGTGGGCTGCGGAGTTGTGGTCTGGGGCTGTTTGACCTGTTCCGGGGCGTGGGCTGGTGGCCGTGTCGGGGTGGCGCGGGCGCCCACACGGGTTGGTACTGCCGGGCGGTTGGGGGCGGCTGGGAGGGTTGTCTTCAGCGTCCTTGGAGTGTGCGGGGCGCGGTCGGTATCCGTTTAGAGGCAGGAGGGCCCCGCAGTGGTCCGAGATATCAAGACATTGGTGGAATTGAGTGGCGCTCTGGCCGCGTCGGGGGCCCCATCCGCGCAGCTCGCGCTGCTGGGCCAGGTCCGGGACCGGGCAGAGGACGCGATCCGGGCAGTGGTCCGCTCGATCCCGCGCCCGGAGCGGGACTGGGAGGACATCGCCCGGTTGGTGGACATCGCCGATCCGGGCGTGGCGAGGGGCTTGTACGATCAGGACGGGTGGCGGTCGTGACCCGCCGCCCGGTCGATTACAAGAGGATCCTCCAGCTCCGCGCGGAGGGGGTGTCGATGCGCGGGATCGCGGACGTGGTGGGCTGTGCGCGGAACACTGTAGCGGCGGTGGGTGCGGCGGCTGACTTGGAAGGGATCGTCTGGGCGGACGTGGCTGGGTTGGACAGCGGCGCGGTGCGCCGCTTGGTCCTTCCTGAGCGGCCGCTAAAGGATCCGGGTCGTGTCGAGCCGGACTTCGAGGCGATACACAAAGACCTGGCCCGGACCGGTGTGACGCTGCTGGTCTGGTGGACCGAGTACGCCGCCAGATGCCGCGACGAGGGGTCTGTTGCCTACCGGTAGTCGTCGTTCACGGGCCGCTACCGGCAGTGGGCGCGGGCCAGCAACGCGACTATGACTGTGCCCCGAGTCCCCGGCGACACGTTGGAGGTGGACTGGGCGGGTGACACGATGACGTGGGTCGACCCCGCGACGGGCGCCCACAGGAAGGCGTTCTTGTTCGTCGCGGCCATGTCGTACAGCGTTTACACCTATGTGGGGGCGTTCGGCGACATGACGCTCGAGTCGTGGATAGACGCGCACGTCGCCGCGTTTGAGTTCTTCGGCGGCGCGGCGCGGCTCCTGGTGTGCGACAACCTCCGCGCGGGCGTGTCCAAAGCCGACCGCTACGAGCCGGCCCTGAACCCCGCGTACCAGCAGATGGCGGACCATTACGGGACCGCAGTCGTTCCCGCCCGCGTGCGGCGCCCCCGCGATAAGCCGGCCGGGGAAGGCGCCGTCCGGTTCGGCGCCAACGCGATCAACGCGGCCCTGCGGAACCGGCGGTTCGTCGGGTTGGACGAACTCGGCGAGGCCGTCGCCGACGAGCTCGCCCGGCTCAACGCCAAACCGTTCCAAAAACGCGGCGGCTCAAGGCTTGAGGTGTTCGAAAGGGACGAGAAGCCGCTGCTCAACCCGCTGCCCAGGTTCCCCTTCGAGCTGGCCGAGCTGAAGAAGGCTAAAGCCGCCCCCAACTACCACATCCAAGTCGCCGGCTGCTTCTACTCCGTGCCCTACCGCCTGGTCGGCGTAACCCTGGACGTCAGGATCACTTCCAGGGTGGTCGAGGTGTTCGACGGGACCGAGCGGGTGGCTTGCCACGCCAGGTGGAAAGGCGTCAAGGGCGCCTACCGGACAGCTGAGGACCACATGCCGCCCGCCCACCGCGCCTACGCCGAGGGGTGGACCGCCGAGGGCCTGACCGCCCGGGCAGCCGGGATCGGGTCGGCCACCCGCGCCGTTGTCGAGGCAATCCTCACGAAAGCGAAAATCGTCGAGCAGTCCTACCGGTCGTGCCTCGGGGTGCTGTCCATGGCGCGCCGCGCCGGCGGCGCGGCCAGGCTCGAGCAATCCTGCCAAAAAGCGCTCGACGCCACCCCCGCACCGTCCTACACGCTGGTAAAACGCCTGTGGAACAACTGGGAACCGCCGCCGGCCGCCGCGTCGCTCAGCTCGGAAGGATACGTGCGCGGCGCCGCCTACTACGACACCAACAAAGGAGAACAACAATGATCGACACAGACACGCTCGCCCGGCTCCGGGCCATGAGGCTCTCGGGGATGGCCCAATGCTTCGAGCAGATCGCGGAAACCCCCGGGCAGGCCAACCTGACCGCCCCCGAAGTCGTCAAAATGGCCATCGAATGGGAATGGGAACGGCGGCAGAACTCAAAGCTCACCAGGTTGCGCCGCCAAGCCGCCCTGGCCCAACCCCAAGCCGATGCGGCCGACATCAGAACCATCCCAGGCAGAACCCTCGACACCGAGATGATCACCAGGCTCGCAGTCGGCACCTACATCACCAAACACCAAGACCTCGTCCTCCAAGGCCCGACCGGCTCAGGCAAAACCTACGTGGCGTGCGCGCTAGCCAACAAAGCCTGTCAGCAATTCCACACCGCGCTTTACCTGCCCGCCGCCGAACTGTTCGACCGGCTCCGCGCCGCCGACCGCGCAGGCGACCGTCCCCGAGTCATGGACACCCTG
>JAITJY010000031.1 GCA_031278675.1 Bifidobacteriaceae bacterium | reverse complement strand
GTGCAACACCTCGGTAGGTTGTGGTTGTCCACATCACGACCTGAGAGGGGTTGCACTTCCTTGGCACGACATTACAAGCACTTGAGCCTGGACGAGAGGATCCAGATCGAGAAGCATCATGACCAGGGCCGGTCGGCGAGGTGGCTGGCGATGCGTTTGGCGATCTCGCCAGTGCTGCCATGCTTCGAGGCGTAGACGATTGCGGTGGTCATTTCTTCTCCTTGTCGATGTCACCCAGCGCATCGTGGATGCGCAACAGGCCGCTGGCTACGGTGACAAGTTCTGTCTTGCTTAAGCCCGAGTACATCGCGGCCATGAACTCGCGGGCTTGTCCTTCGGTTGCCTTGCCCCACTCGTCCGCCTTCGAGGTGGCGATTACACGGCTGGCTCTACCGTCCGTCTCGTCGGGAACGAGCTTGACGAAGCCCTTGCCAGCCAGCTTGTCGAGCACCTGGCGGGCGTTCTGATGGGAAGTGTCGGCAGCCTTGGCAAGCTCGCTCAGCGTGGGCGGCTCGTCAAACATGGACAACATCACCAACAGCCACCACTGCTTGGCCGTCACCTGCGGCATCACCTGATCCAGCACGCGCTGAAGCCGGTTCGCCACAGCGAACACCGCACCGAACACCAGACGCTCAGCATCCATCGCCGCAACCCGTTCGTCCAAACTCATCAGCTACCCCTTCCAAGTGGAAAGGTAATAGCTTACTTACATAGGGAAGATATTACCAATCGCCGTGTAGGGTGTTGACTACGAAAGGGCGCGGTTTGCGGCTGCCGTCGCGTGGGTGGTGGTGTCGAAGACTGGGATCGCGCAGTCTTCGGCCTTGATGAGCAGCGGTAGTTCGGTGCAACCGAGTATGACTCCCTCCGCGCCCGCACTGAACAGGCCGTTGATGACGTTGAGAACTTCGGCCTTCGACTCTTCGTGGACGACGCCCAAGCACAGTTCGTCGTAAATGACGCGGTTCACCAGGTCGATTCCGGGCACGCCCGGGACGATGACCTCGACGACTGCAGCAGCCAGGCGATCCTTCAGGAAGGGTTGAGTCACGGTGTAGCGGGTGCTGAGCAGCGCCACCTTGCCAATCCCAGCGGCCTTGAGGGCGTCTGCGGTCACGTCGGCGATATGCAGGATAGGCATACTGATACAGGCTTGCACCTGTCGGCATCCTAGTGGTCGTATGAGTCGAGCATCTTGGCCTCGTACAGTGGTCTCATCCGCGCAATGGTCTAGGTCACGGTTAGTCCTCCTTGCAGATGGCCAAGATGGCTTGCAACTCGGTGGCCGTTGGAACGGCGGCTTGGGCGTCGGGCGGCAGGCCCTCGTAGTCAGCGACTCCTACGGCATTCGTCATGTTGGCCAGCGTGTACCGGACGACAGACTCGTTCTTGGAGGTACAGAGCACGATGCCGATGGTCGGCCCGTGCTTCGCCGGGTCACGCAGCTTGTCCTCCACGACGCCCACGTACGCGCTGAGTTGGCCCAGCGCGGCCGGGTCGAAGCGGCCCGCCTTCAACTCGATCACGACGTAGCGCAACTGGGTGACGCTGAAGAGGAGGAAATCGAGTACGAGTTCGTCGGTGTCGCCCTTCTCGTCCGTGACTTCGAAGCGAACCTGCCTGCCGACGAAGGCCATGCCGTGGCCGAACTCCATCAGCGTGTCTTGCAGCCGGTCCATCAGTGCCTTGTCAATGGCCCTCTCCGTCGCTTCCTCGACCATGCCCAGGTGTTCGAACACGTACGGGTCCTTGACGAGTTGCTGCGCCAACTCAGAATCCGGCGAGTCCAGCACAGCGGCAAAGTTGGTCGGCGCGGCCCCGGGTTGCGACCGCAGGCCGACCTTGATGAAGTGTTCCAGGACGGAGCGCCTCCATCCCTCGGAGACAGCCCGGGCGGCGTACCAATCACGCTCTTCGCGGGTGGGCAACCTGTCTGCCAGCACGGTGATGTGCCGCCACGGCAAATGTGCACCAACGTGGTGCACAAAGTCATCCTCGTCCGGCCATAGCGCGGCGACCTTCCGCATCCACATCACGTTCCGCCGCGACCAGCCGTCCTGATCGGGGAACTCGGCGCGCATATCGCGGGAGAACCGATCGACCACGCCGGCTCCCCAACCCTCGCCTTCTTGGCGTTCGATTATGTCGCGCCCGACTGACCAATACAAATGCATCAGCTCGGTGTTCGCCGCACGCGCCGCCCGATAGCGTGTAGCCCGAACCCGCGCCTTCACGTCGGCTAGCCACTCGCCGTACCCCTTCGGTAAGTCGGTCGACGCGGCGTTGACAGATTGTCGTCGCGCCGAGACGACAATCTGTTTCTCGTCATTCATGCTGCCAACGGTAGCGGCGGGATACGACATCTCTGGGGTCACGCTGGCGCCGCCTCGAACGGGGAGCGGTATTCCTGGTCGGTGGCGATGGCGGCGGCCATGGCGTCGTGGGCCTCCAGGATCAGGCGCTTGATGCGGTACACGCCGTGGCGCTCCTCGTCCCTGCGCTTGACGATGGGGGAACGTCTCCATGATCTCGGGCAGCAGGGCGCCAGCGGAGGCCAGGTCATCAACGGCGCCACCTCAGCGAACATCGGATTGAGCGACAGCCACGGGTCCGGCCACTGAGCGCCACGATCCGACTAGTCACGTACGGACTCGCGCGGACGGTCGTGCCTGATCTCGATGAAGCCATCAGTGAACTGGCGGTATTCCTCGATCAGGTCGCGGTGAATCCTGGAGGAGTCCAGGGTGTCCGGTGAGGCAGCCAGGTGTTCAGATAATCGAACTTCGGTGGACCATGCGGGACAAAGTTCCAACCCTGTCCCACGCGCTAAAAGCCCTTGTCAGAATGCGTAAGGAGTACGACGCGGGTAGGTTGGCGAGGCCCGGGAAATCTCAGCCAGTGAGACACAGGCAGGTTCGGCGGCTCTCCGCGGCGCAGATCGAGGACATGGCCGAGCAGTACCGG
>JAITJY010000432.1 GCA_031278675.1 Bifidobacteriaceae bacterium | reverse complement strand
GCCTATGCCGCAGTGGCATCTCCGATCGCGGCGTACATTGTTGTGACCGTGGTGCGCCGGGCCTGGCAGGCCGGCCACAAGGCCTTGACAATCAGCGGCCTCGCAGTCCTAATGGTACTGGTGGGCGCCGCCGCCGTGGCGCTTTACGCCGTGCCGGAGGTCAAGGGCGTGATGGCCTTCGGCGGTTGGAGTGGTTCATCAAACCCGCTTATCGCATTGGTCTTGGCGGTGACCGACTCAACCAGTCTGTTCCAGATCGGTCCCAATCTGCTGGTCACCGCCGGGCTGGCGGCCGGCATTTACGCGGCGCTGGCGCGCCACTCCCGGCGCTGGTTGATCATGTCCTTCACGGCGGTGACAATCCTGTACGTGGGCGCGGTGGCCAAGATCAAGCTGCTGGAGCCACTGACCGGCCTGTTCTACTCCTACCGGACCAGGCTGGGGCCGCTCCTGGCAGTGGCCGGGGTCCCGTTGATGCTTTGGGGCCTCGATTGGGTGATCAGTGTTTGGCGCCGGCCTGGGGTGGCTCGCGCCGCGCGGCGCTGGATCGCCGTGGTTGGAGTGATCGGGTTGGCGAGCGCCGTCGCGTTGGCCGTGGCCCGCCCGTTCCGCCTGCATCTGGTCTATTACGACCCGTCCGCCAGCGGCGCCATAGGACTGAGGCGGTTCTTCGATGACGAGGAGTTCGCCATGATGCAGCGGCTGGCCGGTGAACTAGAGCACTCTAGTGCCGTGCTGGGGGATCCGGGGAACGGTTCGGCGTTCCTCTATTCATTGATCGGCCAGCCTGTGGTCTTCACACACTTGACCGGCCGGTGGGACGAACCGCGCCGCTACCTGCTAGAACACTTCGCTGACCTGGGCAAAGATCCCAAAGTGTGTGACGCGTTGGATGAGTTGGGCGTGGACTACGTCTATTTGGACTCGCGGACCTACAACGACAGCGACCAATTTGCCGCCCTGACGGACGGCTTGGACATTGCTGGTCAACTAGAGCTGATCGACCAAGGCGGCACGGCCGCCCTCTACCGCATAACCGGCTGCTGACCTCGCGGGGCTGCCGCGTGCCCCCGGTCAGGTCCGTTCAGCGAACTGCGTGCGCGCCCGTTTCGCCGCGATCAGCAGTCCGTCACCGGCCGCATTCATGGCGATGGTCATGTCCGCACGAGCGCGCAGCGCTTTACCGACCTCGCGGACGGTCACCGTCACCGGGTCGCGGCGGGCGGGGTCGGGGACACGCCCGTCGGCGAGGGCGCCATCGACCAACAAAATGCCGCTGGGTTTCAGCAGCCTGACCGCATCCGGCAACCGGTCGGCGTAGTCGAGCTTGTTACCGCCCAGCAGGACGATGTCGTAGGCCTCGTCCGCCAGCCGCGGCAAGACCTCGGCGGGCTGCGAGTTGATCAGGCGGACCTGGCTGGCCGGGATACCGGCTTCCCGGAGCGCTTCGCGGGCGGCGTGCTGGTGAGCGGCCTCTAAGTCGACGGATGTGACTATCGCGCCGGGCGGCATCGTGCGCAGGAGGTGGATGATCCCGACGCCCGCGCTGGTGCCGATCTCGACGGCGTTCGTGGCTTTCGTGGCGGCCGCGATCACTTCGATCAGCGCGCCGGCGCCGGGGCTGGGGGCGGGCACACCGAGTTGGACCGCGCGGGAGCGGGCGTGGGCCAGGGCATCGGGTTCTGGGATGAAATCCTCGGCGAACACCCAGTTAGCCACATAATCGACGCTGCCAGCCATCCCACGATATTACTGGACAAGGAGCCCGACCAGGGCCAAAAATGTTGGCGCGTCCGCTGGGCCGCCTGCGGGTCGCCCGGTGTGACTTTCATCACACCGGGACCATTTTGGGCGCTGCGGCGCAGTTTGGGCTAGTAAGCTGGCCTCTAGGATGTTCCGCGCCGCGCGGCGCTGAGAGCGGAGCAGTGCGGACAGCCGGGTGAAATGACTGAGCAGCCCACAACCTTTGCAGACGAACCGAGTTTCACTTTTCTGGGGGCCTTGCACCACCCTGGGAAATGGAGCACTGCGGAGCCATAGCCCACCGCTCAACGGGAGGCCCGGATGAACGACTTGACTGCCCCGTCGGCCCGACCGGCCGGGAGCGCAGTGCTCGGCGCGGCGCCGCCCAAAAGCACGGGTTCCGTGCAGGGCGGTGCGGTGGGGGCTAAGGACGCTGCGGGCGCCCCGAACGGTGGCAACTGGTCCGAGATCGCCGAGCACTATTACCAGCACGTCTACCGCGTGGCGTACCGTCTGGTCGGCAACCGGGCGGACGCCGAGGACCTGACCCAAGAAACGTTCTGCAAGGTGTTCCGGGCGCTGGAAACCTACCGCCCGGACGGGAGCTTCGAGGGTTGGTTGACGCGCATCACGACCAATTTATTCTTGGACGGCAAGCGCCGCGAAGCCCGCGTCCGCCTCGAAGAGTTGCACGATGACGACTCCCAACTTCAGGCCCCCGAGGCCGGACCCGAGTCGCTGATTGAGGCGGTCAACGCGAACGCTCAACTGACCGAGGTGCTGGGCCAACTCAACCCGTCGTTGCGCAAAGCCTTGGTGATGTGCGATGTCGAGGGCTGCAGCTACCAAGAAATCGCCGACGAATTGGGGGTCGCGTTGGGGACGGTGCGCTCGCGTCTGCACCGGGCACGCGCCCAGGCCAGAGCGGCGATCGGCTCCCGGGTTTGACGGCGGTCGGCAGCAACAAAAGTCAAGATCGGGTCAAAATACGCCCACTTTTTAGCTAGTTGTGGCCTACAATTCCCGATATGGCGCGCATTCAACTGGCTGAAGACGATACGGCGATCGCTGATCCACTGGCTCGGGCACTGACCCGCGAGGGCTACGACGTAACGGTGTTCGGGACCGGGCAACAGGTCCTGGACGCCCCGACGGTCCCTGACCTGGTGATTCTGGACTTGGGCTTGCCGGATATGGATGGTTTGGATGTGGCGCGGGCGCTGCGCGCGCGAGGGCCCCTGCCACCCATCTTGATTCTGACGGCCCGCGCGGATGAGGTCGATCTGGTGGTGGGCTTGGATGCGGGCGCGGATGACTACGTCACCAAGCCGTTCCGGCTAGCTGAGTTGCTGGCCCGGGTGCGTGCGCTGTTGCGGCGTTCCGGCGGGGATGGTGTGTTCGGAGACGAGTTGCGGGCGCAAGACGTCCGCTTGGACGTGGCGGCGCACCGCACTTTCCACGGTGAGCGCGAACTGCATCTCACCGCGAAGGAGTTTGATCTGCTCCAGGCGCTGGTGCGGGACGCCGGGTCGGTGGTCAACCGGGATGATCTGATGCGCGAGGTGTGGGGTTCCGACCCGTCGGGTTCGACCAAGACGTTGGATATGCACATCTCGTGGTTGAGGCGCAAGCTCGGGGACGATGCCGCCGCCCCGCGTTACATTTCCACCGTGCGTGGCATGGGCTTCCGGTTCGAGACGACCAGTTGACCCGAGGTGCGCCGTCGTTTGATGGTCGCCACTAGCTGGGCGGTGGCGGTCGCGGTCTTCTTGTTGGGTTTGCCCCTCGGGTTTTTCGCGTCGCAGTTGGCCACGGCCGAAGCCGAGGCTGAGGTCCAGCGCCGGGCCGATTCGTTGGCGTCCGCCTTGGACAGCTACGAATCGGCGCACCTGCCGGTGACTCAAGGGATGGTGGACAGTTACCTGAGCCAGGATGCGAGCCAGCTACCCGCGCACATCCAGGTGGAACTGGCTGATGGTCATGTCATCACGGCCGGAGCCGCCATCTTGGGTCCGGTGGTTGTATTGGAGGCTTCGCCTCTGACCGCGACCGACGTCAGATTCGAGGTTTCATGGTCGCAAATGAACCTGCGGGCGCTGCCGGCCGTCGGCATTGTCCTCGCCTTATGCCTGGTCGCGATGGCGGCCGGGATGGCCTTGGCGGCCGGTCAAGCGCGGCGGATCTCGGCGCCGCTGGTTTACTTGGCGGCCAGCGCGGAGCAACTCGGCGCTGGTCAGCTCCGCATTGATGCGCCGAAGGCTGGGATCGAGGAGATTGATCTGGTCGCTGAGGAATTGTCTCGGTCCGGCGAGCGGATGGCCAAGCGGCTGGCGACCGAGCGTCAGTTCGCTTCGGACGCATCACATCAGCTAAGGACACCGTTGACCGCGTTGTCGATGCGTCTAGAAGAAATCGAATACGTTTCAACCGAGGCCGGCGTCCAAGAAGAAGCGCGGATCGCGCTGGAACAGATCGAACGCTTGTCCACAACAATCGATGAGTTGTTGGGCCGGACCAAAACGCCTGGGGCGGGCGCGCCGCGCCGCCTACTGCGTCTCAGCGAAGTGTTCCACCAGCAGCAAGAAGAATGGCAACCCGTGTTTGCGCAAGCCGGGCGCACGTTGGTCACCAGCGTCGACGAATCTTTGTCGGTGGTGGCTTCGCCCGGGTCGTTGGCGCAGGTGATCGCCACCCTCCTGGAGAACTCCGTGACGCACGGCGATGGCGTCACCATCTTGCGGGGCCGCGAGGTCCAAGGCGGTGTCGCGGTCGAGGTAGCAGACGAAGGGCCGGGCGTCAGCGAGGAGTTGGCACCGCGCATCTTCGAGCGTGAGTTTTCCGCCGGGGGATCGACGGGGCTCGGGTTAGCGCTGGCCCGCGACCTGATGGCCGCAGACGGCGGTCGCCTCGAACTGTCTCAGCGGCGCCCGCCGGTCTTCACCGTGTTTCTTTCTGCGGTGTCTTAAACACCCAGAACTTGTACGCCAAATAGCGGAAGATGGTGCCCAGCGCTATCCCAATGTTGCGCGCGATCGCATCGGCGCCCGCGCTGTGGAACCCCAACACCCACCGCGAAAAATAAAGGCAGGCGCCCGTAATAACAATTCCGATCGCATTAGCCAGCCCGAACGTCACCATTTCCCGGACGGGTATCCGCGAAGCCCGTGACTTTTGCGGGCCGGGGGCCGCGTTCGGCGAGGTGGTTTGGGGTGCTGGGCTGGCGGCATCGGCCGGCGGGGAGGCGGCGTGCGCGGCTGGGCTGGCGGCATCGGCCGGCGGGGAGGTGGCGTGCGCGGCTGGGCTGGCG
>JAITJY010000389.1 GCA_031278675.1 Bifidobacteriaceae bacterium | reverse complement strand
AACTGGTCTTCGATGGTGCCCGGTGAAAGCGTGGCGGCGAGCAGGGCTTCGCCTGCGGTGCTGCGGCCCGCGATCAAGCCGAGGCCCGCGTCGCGCACCACGATGCGCTGGATGCCGCTCAACGGTCCGGAGCCAACCGGCGCCCAGGCGGGGCCTGACCTGGCCCCGGTGGCTGCGGCGGCGTGGCTGGAGGCCGGTCCGGGAGGGCGGGTCAGGCCGGGTGTGGCGGGCCACTTGGCCCCGACGGTGAGCCGGTAGCCGCGGTCAACCGGTTCGATCTTCAAATCGGGGCCAGCCGGGCCCGCCGGCGGCGCGAACCGCGTCCAGGCCCACTCCGGTGCGGGCGGGACACTCAAAGACGGGAGCCGGTCGGCGGTGGTCATGGCGTGAGCGACGAACCGGCGGACCATGGCTGCGGCGGCCAAGGGCGGGCCCAACAATTCGAGGACCGTGCCCGGCGCCAACGGCGAGGTGGCGGCCGGGTCCAGCCCAACGACACCAGCGGTCCACGGCCCGCGCGGGGTGCGCGCCAACAGCGGCAGCGCCGTCGCGATCGCACCGATGAGCGGCATCAGCGCCCAGATTGGATTGCGTGTCATGGCAAACATGACACCGGCCATGGCCAGGGCTGTGACCGCCGTGGTGGCAACGGTCCGCCACGACCGCTTAGGCGTGTTCGGCGAGCCATCACCGAGCTGCGGGGTAGGCCCCCTGAGCAGGACAAATAACTCACCGGTGACCGTGCGCAGCAACGTGGCGGGCGCAGTGCGCGCCGGACGCCGCAAGCGGCGCCACTCCGTGTGCGGGGTACCCGGCCGGTGGCGCCGGACCTGGCCGCGCCAGATCGGCTCGCTGGGGGAGCGCTGGCTTAGGACCACCCGGCCGCGTTTGGTCACGCCCGCCCGAATGGGGGCGTCCGGTGAGCGCAGCGCTATGACACGGCCCGCAGCGGCGCCGCCCAGCGCCACCAACTGCCAACCGCCGGGCCCCAGCGTGGCGGGTTGGTCCGCCTCGGCGGGGCACACCAGCGCGCCGTGACCGAGCGGTGCACCGGGTTCGTAATTCCAGCTTCCATTTGGGTCAATGCCCAGGTCAGCCAGCACATTGGCGAGGGCGGCGCCGTCTTCGGCCCAGCAATCGCGCCGCCCCACGCCGGGCACTTCGACGGTCAGATGCACCGGCCCATGGTGGCGCACCGGGGCGCCGCAGCGACTGCGAGAAACCGTCAACCTGTGGATCAGTGTTTTCCGTCCAGGCCGCGCGGGCCTGGGCCAACCTTAGATTTGGGCCAGCGCCCGGGAGGGAGCAGTCTTGGCGGCGCGGCGGCCGGGCAGCGCCGAGGCGGCAAACCCGGTGACCACGGCCAAGCCCAGGACCAGAGCCAGGCGCCCCCAGGGCACCGCCCAGATGGAACCTTCGAAGGGGCCCATGACCAGCGAGGTCGCGGCGAAGGCAAAGCCGGTGCCGAGCAGCACACCCATCAACCCCGCCACTGTGGCGATGGCGGCACCCTCGACGGCCAGCATCCAGCGGGTTTGTCCCCTGGTCAAGCCCAAGGCCCGCAGCAGAGCGAGTTCATGGCGCCGTTCTATGACGGACAAGGACAGCGTGTTCGACACGCCGATCAACGCCACCACGACCGCTGCGGCCAGGAGCGCCAAACCGATCAAGACCATGGTGTCGATGGCTTTGTGGGTCTCGGCGCGGCGCACCGCTTCGCTGACCACCGGCGCGGCATAATCCCCGGTTGAAGCCCCGGACACAATCTCGGCGATCGATTCCTCGACCGCCAACGCATCCGAGGACCGCGCGATTTTCAGCCATACCGCGTTGACTTGGGCTTCGCCGCCCAACTGTTCCAAGGTGGCCTGATCCATCATCATCGAGGCGGAGAACTGGTCCAGGAGCGGGGAATACAAGAACAAGATTTCCGCGCTATCGCCGCCGATGCCGTCACCGCCGTCCCCGGCATCGTCGCCACTGTCGGCAACGGCCCACACCTCGCGGGAGGTCCCGTCAACTTCTGCGAGCGGGGCCAGGGAGCCGCTCGGGTCGGAGGCGCCCGCGCCCCAGGCCTCATCTTTGTCGGCAAAGGTGTAGGTCGCTGCGGGATCGCCCTCGGGGTTGGAGATCATCCAGTTCATGGAGTCACTAACCAAGATGACTCCCTCAGCCAAAGGCACCTCCGCCTCGGGCAGGTTGATCGCGTTGGCCAGCGCGTCGGGGTCGGTCACAGCGACCAGGTAATAGATCGGTTCGCCTTCGTCGTTGGGGATGGCGACCATCGCTTCGCCAATCACAGCGACGGCCTCGACCCCTTCGACAGCCCGCAACCGTTCCACCACACCCGTCTCGAGGGACTGGTCAGCGAGGTAATCGCGCGTCCAGTCGATCTCGGAAGGATAGAACCAACCGCCGAACGGATGACCCACCTGCACATCGACGGGCACGCCCGTGTCAATGCGGGCCGACAAGGTCCGCTCCAAGCTGGACGCGGTCACAATCAAGCCGCTGACCAGGGTAACCCCGACCAGCAACGCAGTCACAGTGGCAGCGGTGCGGCGCGGGTTGCGGACCAGATTGGCGGCCGCCATGCGGGCGGGAGAACCGGCTCGCGCCAACACCCGGGCCACCGCCCCGACCACCTTCGGAATCCAAAAGACCGCGCCCATGATCAGCCCCAGGGCCACCAGAGCCCCGCCCAGCGTGCCGGTCACCACTCCAGCAAAGAACTGGTAGTCCAGGCTCGTGGGCAGTTCGACCAGTTGGTGGGTCATGATCAAGCCACCGAACAGCAGCACCATCCCCACCAGCACGCACACCACCGACCACAAGAACCGGTGGCGCCCCGGCGGTGTCGCCAGGCTCGGCGCGCGCAGCGGCCGCAACGCCTCGATTGGCGCCACGGTGGTGGCAAATCGCGCAGGCCCGAGCGATGCCGTCACGGTTGCCCCAACCCCAACA
>JAITJY010000382.1 GCA_031278675.1 Bifidobacteriaceae bacterium | reverse complement strand
GAAGCAGGGGAACTGCCCGAGGCGGCACCACGCCACAACCACACCCCCGCCAGCCCAACAACCCGCATCCCACCCAAACGCAGATGTCGCACCAGGTTTGAACTGTTCCACTTTGGTGCCCTGGGTGGGACTCGAACCCACACCGTGCCGGGTTTGAGCCGACTGCCTCTGCCAATTGGGCCACCAGGGCTTGGTTCGCACACTAGGCTACATGCTGTGAGTGTGCAGAAGGAAAACAATAGCCAAGCTCGCCGTGTAGTGGTGGCTGAAGATGACGCGCTGATTCGGTTGGATGCGGTAGAAATCCTGCGCGAAGCAGGATTCGACGTGGTGGGAGAGGCCTCGAACGGCGAGGAAGCTGTGGAACTGGCTGAGGAACTGCGGCCGGACGTCGTGGTGATGGACATCAAGATGCCCAAGATGGACGGGTTGACGGCGGCGGAAAAGATTGGGAAAGACCGGCTGGCGCCGGTGGTGATGCTGACGGCGTTTTCGCAAAAGGAACTCGTTGAGCGGGCCCGGGACGCGGGCGCTATGGCGTTCGTGGTGAAACCGTTTACGGGGGCTGACCTGCTGCCCGCCATCGAACTGGCGATTGCGCGGCATGATGAGATCCTCGGGCTGGAAGACGAGGTCGCCGACATCGAAGACCGCCTGGAGACCCGCAAACGGGTTGAGCGGGCCAAGGGCCTGTTGATGGCGAAGATGAACTTGACGGAGCCGGAAGCGTTCCGTTGGATCCAAAAGACGTCGATGAACCGCCGCCTGACCATGCGGGAAGTCGCGGACGCGGTGATTGCCCAGGCCGCCGACCTGTCCGATTGATCCCCTCGCAACGCGGTGTCACGTAACCTAGAGGCGTGACTTCCAAACTGTTGCTGATCGACGGGCACTCCGTCGCCTACCGCGCGTTTTACGCGATGCAAAAAGTAGACTTGACCACCACGACGGGCGAGCCGGTGGGCGCGGTCTACGGGTTCTTGAACATGCTGATCGGGCAGTTGGGGCAGCTCAAACCGACGCATGTGGCGGCGGCGTTCGACATGTCGCGGCATTCGTTTCGGACGGACATCTACCCGGAATACAAGGCGACGCGTTCCGCTACGCCGGAGGAGTTCCAGGGCCAGGTTCCCCTGATCCAGGAGGTTTTGGCGGCTCTCGGGATTCGTTGCTTCGAGGAGGCTGATGTAGAGGCCGATGACGTGCTGGCCACTCTCGCGGACCGTGCCGCCGGTGAGGGGATGGACGTTTACGTCATGTCGGGGGATCGCGATACTTTTCAGTTGGTCTCCGAGCGGGTGACGGTCCTCTATCCGCAACAACAGGGCTCCGATATGGCTTTGATCACTCCGCAAGAGGTTGAGCGGCGCTACGGTGTGGGCCCGGAGCGCTATCCGGATCTGGCGGCGCTGGTCGGTGAGACCTCGGACAACTTGCCGGGTGTGCCGAAGGTGGGCAAGGTGACGGCGGCGAAGTGGCTGACCCAATTCGGCAGTTTGGATAATTTGGTGGCTCAGGCGGACCAAGTTCCGGGGGTGGTCGGCGCTAACCTGCGGGCCAACTTGGCCCAGGTCAAACTCAACCGGCAGTTGAATCAGCTTAGGCGGGATGTGCCGCTGGCGGCCGGTCCAACGGAGTTGGTGCTGGGCGCAATCAACCGTGAAGAGTTGGAGTTGTTGTTTGCGTCGCTCCAGTTTGGGCGGATCAAGGACCGGATTTACGAATCTGGGGTGTGGGGGAAGGTGCCGCTGGCGCCTGGTGGGTCTCAGGCCCGCGAAGCGATGCGTCCTGAAGTACTCGCTGATGGTGGTTTGGCGGATTTCATTGCCGACTATCCCGGTGTGACCGGCGCCATCGAGGTGGTGGGGCGGTTGGCGCCGGGCGGTGGCGAAGCCTGGAATCTGGCGCTGGCGTTCCCGGATGGCCGGGTGGTGGAACTGGATCTGGTGGCGCTGGGGGAGGATGACACTGCGACGCTGGCCGCCTACTTGGCGGACCGGGGTTACGCCAAGGCTGTGCATGGCGCGAAAAGCGCCATGCAGGAACTGTCCGGTAGCGGTTTTGAGTTGGCTGGGGTGGTGTTCGACACGGAACTGGCTGCCTATTTGATCTGGCCGGATCAGCGCGGCTATGAACTGGGTGACTTGACGGAGCGGCTGCTGGGTGAGCGGCTCGCGGTTGAACAAGAAGACGGCCAAGGTGTGCTGGATTTGGCGGGGAGTGGTTTGGACCGGCGTACCGCAGCGCGGGCTGCGGCGGTGGCGCACCTGGTTGAACCGATGGCTAAGGAACTCGAACAGCGCAGCGCCACTGCGCTCCTCGTTGACTTGGAGCAGCCGTTGACCGGGGTCTTGGCTCGCATGGAGCGGGCGGGGATACTGGTGGACCAAGCGCGGTTGGGCGGGCTGCGCGATGAGTTGGATCGCCGGGTGGAGGCTGCCGCCTACGGCGCCTATCAGTCGATTGACGGCCAGGAGGTCAACCTGGGCAGCCCGAAGGCCCTCCAAGAGGTCTTGTTTGCACAGCTTGAGATGCCTAAGACGCGGCGCACCAAGACCGGTTATTCGACGGATGCCGAGTCGCTCGCTGACTTGTTCAAGCGCACGGGTCACCCGTTCTTGGAGCATTTGTTGGCGCATCGGGACGCGATCAAATTGCGCCAGATGGTGGATTCGCTGTTGGGTTCGATCCAGGATGATGGCCGCATTCACACCACGTTTGGGCAGAGTGTGGCTGCGACTGGCCGGCTCAGTTCGTCTGATCCGAACTTGCAGAACATTCCGGGCCGCACGCAGATTGGGCGTCAGGTGCGGCATTGTTTTGTGGTTGGGGCGCCTTACGCGGAGCTGATGACCGCTGACTATTCCCAGATCGAGATGCGTATCATGGCACATTTGTCCGGTGATCAGGCGCTGATCGAAGCTCTCGGCGAAGGCGAGGACCTGCACCGCTTCGTGGCGGCCCGTGTGTTCGGGATTACCCCGGCGGAGGTCAGCTCCGACCAGCGCAGTTCTATCAAGGCGATGAGCTACGGGCTGGCCTACGGGCTCAGCGCGTACGGCTTGTCGCGCCAACTGGGCATTGCGCAAAGCGCGGCTGATGCGCTGCGCAACGACTACTTCGCCCGGTTCGGCGGGATCAAGCACTACCTGGAAGGGGTGGTGGCCCGGGCCCGCACCGACGGCTACACGGAGACCATTTTGGGCCGCCGCCGCTACCTGCCTGACCTGACCAGTCACAACCGGCAGCGCCGCGAAATGGCCGAGCGGATGGCGTTGAACGCCCCGATCCAAGGCAGCGCCGCAGACATCATCAAGGTGGCAATGCTCCGGGTCGACGCGGCATTTCGCCAAGCCGACCTGAAGTCACGGCTGTTGTTGCAGGTTCACGACGAGTTGATCGTCGAAGTGGCCGATGCCGAGTCAGACGTTGTCGAAGCAGTGTTGCGTCGCGAGATGGCTGGGGCAGCTCACCTGAAAGTCCCGCTGACGGTGTCGGTGGGCACCGGCGCGTCCTGGCGTGAAGCAGCCCACTAGACTCTTTCAGTGCCCTACCCGCAACTTCCCCGCAGCCGTGCCGGCCTGATCGGTCTGCTCGGATCCATGGCGGCCCTCGGCGCGGTGGCCGGTGACATCTACCTGCCGTCAATGCCAGATATTGCCGCCGACCTCGGCGCCTCGCGCGCCTGGGTGCAAACCACGGTGACAGCAACGCTGGCTGGCGGGGCTTTAGGGCAGCTAGTGATCGGTCCGTTGTCGGACCGTTACGGGCGCCGCATCCCGGTGCTAGCGGGAATTGTGCTGCACGTGGTGGCCTCGATCGGGATTGTGTTCACGCCATCGATCTTGGTGCTGATTGGTTTGCGGGTGGCCCAGGGCGTCGGCAACGCCTCCGCGCAGGTGGTCGCGATGGCTATGGTCCGCGATCTGCATGCGGGATCGAAGGCTGCGAAGCTGTTGTCGCAGCTTGTGCTGGTGATCGGCGTGGCGCCAATGCTGGCGCCAACCCTGGGCGCGGCCCTGGCCGGGCTCGGGACCTGGCGCTACACGTTCGTTTTCCTCGCTGCGTTCGGGGTGGGACTCGGGGCGTTCATTTATTGGCGTGTGCCGGATACGCGCCCGCCCGCTGTGCGCGCGGCCGCGACGGGTCTGGGTCAGGCGTTTGCGGCCTATTGGGTGTTGTTGCGGGACTACCGGTTTATGGGTTTCGCTTTGATCCCGGGGCTGGCAATGTCGGCGATGATGGCGTGGGTGTTGTCGTCATCGTTCTTGGTGCAAGTCGAATACGGGCAATCCGCCGCAATGTTCAGCTTGATTTTCGCGCTGTGCGGGCTTTTCATGGTGGGCGGCGCCCAGGCCAACGCGGCGCTGGTCTACCGGTTCCAGCCCGAGCGCCTGCTGGTGTTCGTGTTGCCGATCGAACTTGGTTTGGCCGGCGCCGGGCTGGGTTTGGCCATTGCTGGGGTGGGCGGGTTGTGGCCCATGGTCGCTGGCGTGGCGGCGCTGTTGTTCACCAACGGGTTTGTGCCGGGCAACGCCACCGCGCTGGCGTTGACCCGTCACGGCGAAGCGGCCGGCGCGGCCAGTGCGTTGATCGGCTGTGTGCAATCGGCCTGCTCGGCGGGAGTGATGGGAATCTTGTCCTGGATGGGGGACACCCAACGTGACATGACCGCTGTCCAAACGGCGGTCCTGGCGGTGGCGCTCGTCATTGTGCTGGTCGGTGGGCGGGTGGCGCGGCACCGCCCCGGGAAATAGTCCTGTGGTACGCCGGTCATACGCCCGCAACATGCTATGGTCAAATCGGCTTCGCTGTGCGCTAGCCAACAACGTCAGGAGGGAGAACTCAGCATGGCGGGTTTCCTCCTTGGGTTGACGGTGGCCTTCGGTGGTGCTCTTCTCCTAGCGGGTGGTTCTGAGTTGCAGTCACGGGCGGTTTACACCGCAGGGCGCGGCTGGCGCGCCTTTGTCACCAGTCCGCAGTGGCTCCTCGGAATGGCCCTGTTGGCGACAGCGGTGTGTACCAACTTCATTGCGTTGGCGCTCGCCCCGATTGGCGCTGTCCAGTCGATGAGTATCGCCGGGTTGGCTGCTTCCGCCACTTTTAGCGCCCTGACGGGGCGCGTCGAGGCGACCCGGGTTGCGCGGTTGTCGATCATGGCGTGCCTGGTGGGGCTGGCCGGGTTTATTGCGGTGATCGCCGCCAACCGCGGCCCCGACCCGCGCAGCGCGTTGGATCACCAGCTTGGGGCCGTGGTCGCGGTTCAATTGAGTTGCGCCACGGTTGGCTTGGTCATGGCGTTGTGGGTGCAAAGCCGCACCAACCGGACGGCGCGCTTGGCGGGTTTGATAGTCGGTTCGATCGGATTCGGTGCCATCACGGCCGTACTTAAGGTGCTGGTCGGATTGGTGCTGCGGGACGGTCTGGCCGAAACGTTGATGCGTCCGGGCCCGCTGGTGGCCATCTTCGGCGCGGCGGCGGGGGCGGTCATTTCCGGCTCCCATATCCAAATGGCTCATCGGGTGTTGCCGGCCCCGAGCGTGGTCGCGGGACTGACCATCACCGACACGATCACGGCGGCAGCCCTCGGGACCCTAGTTCTTCAAGAATCGGTGCTGACGCCACTGCCAGCAGTGTTGCTGGTGGCTTCTGGTTGTCTCGCCTTCGCGGGTGTCATAGGTCTGCGTAACTTGCGGCGCACAGCCAAGGCGTCCGGCACGGCCAGGGCGTCCGGTACGGCCAACGCGGCCAACGCGGCCAACGCGGCTGAGGCGGCGGAGATGGCTAAGGCGGCGGAGACGGCGGAGACGGCCAAGGCGGCTGGCACGCCGGGACAGGAATCAACCAACCATGCATGTAGCGTTTTTTAGTGATCAGCACCCGGCCACGCTGGGCGGGTTGCAAGTATCGGTTGGGCTCCAACGCGACTTCTTGGAGGCGCTGGGACATATCGGGACGGTCTGCGCCCCGGACTCGAAGCGGCAGCCGTCGCCGCAGTACTCCCGCCCGCATGATGTCTTGTTGCGTTCCAAGCAGGTCGGGGAGCAGTCGCTCCATCTGGCGGGTAAGCTGACCGACCGCGCCACGGATGCCGGGTTTGCGCAGCGGCCACCGGTGGATATTGTGCACATCGAGGCGGACATCTGGGGGGCGTGGAACGGCTACCGCTTCGCGCGCCGCCACGGACTGCCGCTGGTTCACACGGTGCACACCAACATTGAGGACGGTTTGCCGGCGGTGGTTCCCTTCCCGCGCGCGATGTTCCGCTTGATGTACGTGGCGCACCAGCGTTACATGGAGACGGATCGGGTGCGTGACATGGCTAGTTACGTACAGGCGTTTGCCCAGGCGGCCGATGCCGTCATAGTCCCGACCGCGCATTTCGCCCAGCGCCTGGGTGCCTACGGGGTGGACCGCGAGTTGCATGTGATCCCGACGGGGGTCGATGACCGCCGCATTGACGCGGCCACCCGGGAACAGCGTCTGCCCAGGCTGCGGCCGGTTTTGGTGTGGCCAGGGCGGATCAGCAAGGAGAAGCGCCTCGATGAGGCGATTCAGGCCTTCGCGGCGTCCGGGATTGATGCCGAATTGCATATTTACGGTGCCGGCCGGGAGTTGCGCCACTGCGTGGCGCTCAGCGAATCGCTCGGTGTGAGCGACCGGGTGGTGTTTTGTGGCACGGTGTCCCACTGCGCCATGCTGGCGGCCATGCGTCAGGCGGATGTGGTGGTCCAAAGTTCGCTGGGTTATGAAACGCAAGGCCTGACGGTCTATGAAGCGGTCTCTGTGGGCACACCGGTGCTGGTGCGTGATCAAGCCATTGCGCGTGATCTGCCGAGCGGGTGGTGCCATGGCGTCGCGGACACCTCGGTCGAGGCGTTCGCGGCGGCGCTGCGCCGCCTGGAGGGCAGAATCTTGGCTGGTGAGCCGTTGGCGGTCGGCCCGGCGCCCACCCAGTTCCGTCAGAGTAAGCTGACGGCGCGGATTATTGGGGTCTACGAGCAGGCGCTGGCAGATCACCAAGGCTCATCGCGGGCACCCAGCGGGACGGTGCGTCCGTAGGCTACATCGGCGGCGCGTCGGTTCGCTTCGGACGCAGTTTGCGGATAGCATCGTGAGGGATTTGAAAACAACTGTGTTGCGGATTAACTAGAAGGGGGAGTCGGCTGATGCGGCAGCGGGCGGCCAGCGCGAGCGATGCCGACGGCGCAACCCGGGCACAGATCTTACGCCTGGTGGTGGCGGATGGTCCAATTTCCGCAGTTGAGATTGCCGGGGTTCTGGCGCTGGCGCCGGCCGGTATCCGGCGCCACCTGGGCGAACTCGAAACGGACGGGTTGATTCAAGAACGCATTGGCCCGCAGGGCCCCGCCGGGGCGCGGGGCAGAGGGCGTCCGGCCCGCTACTTTGTGGCGACCCCGGCCGCCCACCGCGCCTTCGAGCAGGAAAGCGACGCCTTGGCGGTGGAAGCGATCGAGTTTTTGGCGCGCACTGCGGGCCCCGAGGCGGTTGGCGGCTTCGCCGGGCAACGCGCCCAGCGGTTGGAGGATCGCTACGCTGCAGCGATCGCGGCGGCTGGCCCTAACTTGGCTGACCGGATCAACGCGCTGGCCGGCGCCATGAACGCGGACGGCTACGCCGCCAGTGTGCGGCCTGGCCCCCGGGGCTTGACGCTGCAGCTTTGCCAAGGGCACTGCCCGGTCCATCAGGTGGCTCAGGTGTTTCCGGAGTTTTGTGAAGCGGAGACGCGGGTGATCGCGCGGCTCCTCGGTGTGCACGTCCAACGGCTGGCAACCCTGGCCGGCGGTGAACACGTTTGCACCACATGTGTGCCGGTCGCATTGGAACTGCGTCCGGCAACGCCAGCCGGCGCGGCCCACCAGGGCGGCGGTGGCGGTAAGGAAGGAGATGCATGAGCGCCACAGCCCCGGGCACTGGTCAGTTGGGCCAGGCAGAGGCGATCGCCTCGATTGGGCACTACCAGTACGGTTGGCATGATTCGGACGCTGCCGGTCAGGCCGCCAAGCGGGGTTTGACCAGCGAGGTTGTCGAAGCAATCGCGAACATCAAAGACGAACCGGACTGGATGAGGAAGTTCCGCCTGGGTGCCCTAACACTGTTCCACAAAAAGCCCATGCCGGCCTGGGGAGCCGACCTCGGCGAGATTGACTTCGACACGATCAAATACTACGTGCGTCCGGTGGACCGGCCCGCTACAAGCTGGGACGCGCTCCCAGAGGATATCAAGCGGACCTATGACCGGCTCGGCATCCCGGAGGCAGAAAAACAGCGGTTGGTGGCTGGTGTGGCGGCCCAATACGAATCAGAGGTGGTCTACCACCAGATCCGGGAGGATTTGGCAGCCCAGGGCGTGATCTTCTTGGACACGGACAGTGGGCTAAAGCGCCATCCGGAGTTGTTCCGCCGATATTTCGGGACCATTGTGGCGCCGGGCGACAATAAGTTCGCGGCTCTCAACAGCGCGGTTTGGTCCGGTGGGTCTTTCATCTATGTCCCGCCTGGCGTCAAGGTTGATATCCCGCTCCAGGCCTATTTCCGGATCAACACGGAAAACATGGGCCAGTTCGAGCGGACGTTGATAATCGCGGATGAGGGCTCTTATGTCCACTACGTGGAGGGCTGTACCGCGCCGATCTATCAGACCGATTCGTTGCATGCCGCAGTGGTGGAAATCCTGGTCGCAAAGAATGCCCGCGTGCGTTACACCACCATTCAGAACTGGTCCACGAACGTCTATAACTTGGTGACCAAACGCACCCGCGTCGAAGAAGGCGGGGTGATGGAATGGGTGGACGGCAATATCGGTTCGAAGGTTTCGATGAAATATCCGGCGTGTATTCTGGCGGGCCGTCACGCCCGCGGCGAGACCCTGTCGATCGCATTCGCCGGCGAGGGCCAGCACCAGGACACAGGCGCGAAAATGGTGCACGATGCGCCCGACACGTCCAGTTCGGTTGTCTCGAAGTCGATTTCGCGGAGCGGCGGCCGCACCAGCTACCGCGGCTTGGTCCACATCCGGCCCGGTGCGGAGCGCGCCAAGTCTTCCGTGATTTGCGACGCCCTATTGGTCGATGACGTCTCGCGCACCGACACGTACCCGTACGTCGATGTCCGCGAAGATGATGTGACCATGGGCCACGAGGCGACCGTCTCGAAGGTCTCAGCCGACCAACTGTTCTATTTGATGTCGCGGGGGATGGCGGAAGCGGAAGCCATGGCGATGATTGTGCGCGGCTTTGTCGAGCCGATCGCCCGCGAACTCCCCATGGAGTACGCCCTCGAACTCAACCGCTTGATTGAGTTGCAGATGGAAGGGTCGGTGGGCTGATATGGGACTGAGCACCAAGTCGCGGGGCAGCCGCCTTGAATCGTTCAATCTGGCGGATTTTCCGAGGCCAAAGGGCCGGGAAGAACAGTGGCGGTTTACGCCCGTCGCGGAGCTGGCCGAACTTTGGGAAGCCGACCTGGCGGCCGACGTGACGGTGGAGGTCGAAGCGGTCGGGACGGCATCGTCCGCCGTATCGGTGGAGGTGGTCGGGAAAGACCACCCGGCGCTGGGTCTAGCGCCCGCCCCGGGGGACCGTGTGGCAGCGGCCGCGTGGGCGGCGAGCGCCACGGCCACGCTGGTGACCCTCGGCGGCACGGACGCGGAGGCGTTGACGGTGGTGCGGTTGATCGGCGGCGACGGCTCCGATCAACCGCAGCCGTCCGCTGTTCATCTCGCGATCCTGGCGCGGCCGGGCGCCCGTGGCACCGTGTTGCTGGAGCACATCGGGCTGGCGCACTTGGCGGAGGGTGTCGAGGTGATTGTCGAACAAGGTGCCGATATTTCGGTGATCGCGGTTCATGATTGGGCCGACGGGTCGCGTCACGCGGCATCGCACCGCGTCCGGGTGGCGAAAGATGGGCGGCTGCGTCACGTCACGGCGGCGCTGGGCGGGTCGCTGATTCGGGTCACACCGCATATCGAACTGGCCGGGGAAGGCGCCGAACTCGAGGCGTTGGGCATTAACCTGACGGATTCGGGTCAGCACCATGAGGCTCAATTGTTCGTTGATCATGCCGGGCGGAACTGCCGGTCGCGGGTGACCTACAAGGGGGCGCTGCTGGGGCCGACGGCCCACTCGGTGTGGATCGGGGACGTTTTGATTCGCGCGCGGGCGGAGGGCACGGACACCTATGAGGAGAACCGTAATCTTGTGCTGACCAAGGGCGCCCGCGCTGATTCGGTCCCGAATTTGGAGATCGAAACAGGCCAGATCGAGGGGGCGGGGCACGCCAGTGCGACAGGCCGGTTCGATGAGGAACAGATGTTCTATTTACAGGCCCGTGGCATCCCTGAAGAACTGGCCCGGTCTTTGGTGGTTCACGCCTTCTTCGCGGAACTGATCGGGCGGATTGGGCACGGCGAGGTCGCAGACGCCCTGCGGGCTGGCGTCGAAGCGAAGCTGGACCAAACAGAAAGGTAGATGAGTGAGCGTTTTGGTGGTCGGCCCGGCCGACTCGATTGGGCCCGGCGAAGTCAAATCCGTTCAGGTCAAACTCGGTGCCGCGCCGGCCGTGATCGGTGAGGCGGAAGAGACCGGACCGCCCGGGACGGCCGCGATTGTGGTGGCCCACACGGAAGACGGCGGCTGGTACGCGATCGGGGATGTCTGCTCGCACGGGCCCGTGTTGTTGTCGGAAGGTGAGTTCGACGGCTGCACTTTGGAGTGCTGGGGCCACGGCTCCCGGTTTGACCTAGCGACCGGCGTGCCTGAAAACTTGCCCGCAAATGTCGCGGTCCCGACCTATCCGGTGTCGATTGAAAGTGGCCAGGTAGTGATCCAGCTGGGAGAGGAATCAGATGACCACGCTTGAAATACAAGACCTGCATGTCAGTGTAGATACACCAGAGGGCGTCAAACCGATCCTGAACGGAGTCAACCTGACCGTCCAATCCGGCGAAACACACGCCCTGATGGGCCCAAACGGATCGGGCAAATCGACGCTCGCCTATTCGCTGGCCGGACACCCCAAATACCAGGTGACTAACGGCAGCGTGACCCTGGATGGCGCAGACCTGCTATCCATGAGCGTCGATGAACGCGCCCGCGCCGGCCTATTCCTGGCGATGCAATATCCCGTCGAAGTACCCGGGGTCACCGTGGCGAACTTCTTGCGGACCGCCAAGACCGCACTCGGCGGCACCGCGCCGCCGCTGCGCGCTTGGATCAAAGAGGTCGGGGCAGCGATGGATGCGCTGCGCTTCGACCGGGAGTTCTCTGAGCGATCCGTCAACGAAGGATTCTCCGGCGGCGAGAAAAAACGCCACGAAATCCTGCAACTAGAACTGCTTAAACCGAAGATCGCCATCCTGGATGAAACCGATTCCGGATTGGACGTGGACGCCTTGCGGATTGTCGCGGCCGGCGTCAACCGCGCCCAGGCCACCACGGGCGCCGGAATAATGCTGATCACGCATTACACCCGGATCCTGGATTACATCCACCCGGACTTTGTCCACGTGTTCGTGGCCGGCCGGATCGCGGAAGAAGGCGGCCCCGAGTTGGCTGCCCGGCTGGAGGCCGAGGGCTATGACCGGTTCCTCAGCACTGTCTAGCGCGGAGATCGCAGCGATCCGCCCGGATTTTCCGGTGCTGACGCGCACACTGGAGGGCGGCCGGCCGCTGGTGTACTTGGACAGCGCCGCCACCGCCCAGCGGCCCCGAGTGGTCGATGACGCCATGCGCGACTTCTCGGAACACCACAACGCGGCGGTCCACCGGGGCGCCCACCAGTTAGCTGCCGAGGCGACCGCTGCCTATGAGGGCGCCCGCGCCGCCATCGCCGCCTTTGTCGGGGCTGCGCCCGGCGAATTGGTGTTCACCTCCGGCACCACTGGCGCGATAAATCTGCTGGTAGCGGCGTTGACGGCGGGTTCTATCGGAGGCGGTGGGCGGGGCCGGGTACCGAGTAAGCGGTTCGCGTTGCTGCCCGGTGACCGGATTGTGGTGACCCAAGCCGAACATCACTCCAACCTGGTGCCGTGGCAGCGGCTGGCGGCCCTGACAGGGGCCGAATTGGCCTGGCTGCGCGTCGATGCCCAGGGCCGGGTGCGCACCGATGACCTCGCGGTCGCACTCACGCCGCGCACCGCGCTAGTGGCCTTCACGCACGCCTCGAATGTCTCGGGGGCGGTCAGCGACG
>JAITJY010000299.1 GCA_031278675.1 Bifidobacteriaceae bacterium | reverse complement strand
GCGCGGCCCGCCGCGCGGACAGCTTGGAAAAGCGCCGCCAAGACCGGATCAAGGCCCGCGAATCTGCCCTGGGGGGCGGGGCTGCGGGTGCGGGTGCGGGTGCGGGGGACGGCATCGTGCTCGGGGTGCCTGGCGTGTCGAGCGGCCCGGGGGGCGGGGCTGGTGGTGCGGGTGCGGGTGCGGGGGACGGCATCGTGGCGGGGCGGAGCGGGGCGGTGCCGACGGGAGCCGACGGCCGTCCGCTGACGCGAGCCGAACTCAAAGCGCGGCGGCTGGGTGCCTCACGGCCCGATCAGTGAGTGGCGCTGGATCACCGCGTCGCGGCCGGCGCCGACCCCAATCACCGAGATGCGCGCGCCGGACAACTCTTCGATCGCCTTGACGTAGGCCTGGGCGTTAGGCGGTAACTCGGCGAACGAGCGCGCCGAGGAAATGTCCTGATCCCAGCCGCTCAGATATTCGTAGACGGGGCGGGCGTGGTGAATATCGGTCTGGGAGACGGGGAGTTCACGGTGAATGGTGCCGGCGACATCGTAGGCGACACAGACCGGAACCTTGTCCCAGCCGGTCAAAACATCAAGCTTGGTCAAGACAAAATCTGTCACCCCGTTGATACGGGCGGCGTACCTGGCCACGGGCACGTCATACCAGCCGCAACGGCGCGGCCGGCCCGTGGTCACGCCGTATTCGTGACCAATCTCGCGGATGCGTTCACCATCGGTGCCGTCCAACTCCGTGACGAACGGGCCCGCGCCAACCCTGGTGGCATACGCCTTGACCACTGCGATCACACGGTCAATCCGGCCGGGACCCACTCCCGTGCCCGTGCAGGCGCCCCCAGCCGTCGCATTTGAGCTGGTCACAAACGGATAGGTGCCGTGGTCCACATCCAACATGGTGGCTTGGCCACCCTCAAACAGCACCGTGGCGCCCTGGTCCAGCGCCCGGTTCAGCTCCAGGGCGGTGTCTGCGACCATTGGCCGGAGCCGGTCGGCATAAGCTTCGAGTTCTTCGACCACTTCATCGACGGCGATCGCGCGCCGGTTGTAGACCTTGACCAAGAGATGGTTCTTTTGCATCAAGGCGCCTTCGACTTTTTGCCTGAGGATAGGGCGGTCGAACAAATCCTGGACGCGCAGGCCAACCCGGGTCATTTTGTCTGCATAGGTTGGTCCAATCCCGCGACCAGTGGTACCGATCTGGTGTTTGCCTAAGAAGCGCTCCGTCACCTTGTCGAGAGTCCGGTTATAGCTGGGAATGAGATGCGCGTTAGCGGACACCACCAACCGGGACGTGTCGATCCCGCGCGCTTCTAGCGCAGCTAATTCCTTGAACAACACCTCAAGGTCCACCACCACTCCGTTCCCAATGACCGGAATCACGTTCGGGGTCAATATCCCGGACGGCAGCAAATGCAACGCGTACGTTTGGCCACCGATCACCACCGTATGCCCAGCGTTGTTGCCGCCATTGAACTTGACGACATAATCCACCTGCGCGCCCAGCAGATCCGTGGCTTTACCTTTGCCCTCGTCGCCCCACTGCGCACCGACCAGCACAATTCCCGGCATTGTCTCCTCCTTTGGTTCCCTTGAAGAGGGTACCGGCAATCCGGGCCGAGTCCCGCAGCGGCGGGGTGGGAGTCTGGGGGTCTGACGGCACGTGGAACAATGCTGGGGTGACCAACGCAGCCAGTTTTTCGGCCATGTACGACTTGCCAGAACTGTGGGCGGTGCGCGGCCCAGGCGTCCTCCCGGTCGAGGCGCTGGGGGATGGCGCTGCGTCCGACGCCCGCGAGGAGCGGGGCTGCCTGGCGGCCACCCGCGATTCGGCGCGGGTCACATTGCGGTTGGTCCAGGACGCCGTCATAGTGGTGCGGGGCGCAGAGATAATCGCGGCGGGTGATTACGAGGCCGCAGTCGGCGCCCAGCGGGGCCTGGAGAAGGCGGGTCTGGGCGATCCGGCCGTGGGGGGCGCGTTGCGCCGGGCGCGGCGCTGGGACGGCTACATTCTGCCCGGATTGGTTGATCTGCACTGCCACGGCGGCGGCGGCGCATCATTCCCGGACGCAGTTACGCTTGAACAGGTCATTGAGGCTGTTATGGAACATTTGTCGCATGGTACTACCAGGCTGATCGCATCGCTCGTGACGGATTCCCCCGACATCTTGCTGGAGCGGACCGAACTGCTCGCGACGGCCTGCGACCGCGAGTTCCTCGAAGGCATCCACCTGGAGGGACCGTTCCTCTCGCCGCAGCGGGCCGGCGCCCAGGACCCGGCGAAGATGCAGGCCCCGAATGCGGCCCTGGTCCAGGCGGTGGCGAAAACAGCCCGCGGCTGGTTCAAGACAATGACTATCGCCCCAGAACTGCCCGGCGTGGCCGAACCGTTGGACGGCCCCGCCCCGCCTTTGGTCGAGGTGCTCGCCGCTGCCGGGGTGGTGCCGTCGTTTGGGCACACGGACGCTTCGGCCGAACAGATGGGCCGCGCGGTGGTCGCCGCAGATGCGGCTTTGGTCGCAGCGGGCGCCGGCTTCGGCCGGGTCGCCACCGCGACGCACCTGTTCAACGGCATGCGCCCCATCCATCACCGCGACCCCGGCCCCGCCCTAGAGGCGATAGCACAGGCCGCGTCGGGCCGGATGGTAGTCGAACTGATCGCCGATGCCGTCCACCTCGCCCCCCGCACCGCCCGCGACGTGTTTGCTGCGGTTGGGCCGCACCACGTCGCGTTGGTGACCGACGCGATGGCGGCCGCCGGGATGCCGGATGGCACCTATCAGCTTGGTCCAGCGGCGGTCACCGTAGCGGGCGGCGTAGCCCGGCTGACCGATGGCGGTTCGATCGCAGGCGGCACAGCCCACCTGATCGATGTGGTCCGGTCCGCGTGGCGCGCCAGCGGCATCCCTTTGGCCGATGCCGTCATGGCGGCTTCCCTAGTCCCCGCACGGGTGCTCGGCCGGGCAGATTCGTTCGGATCGCTGGCGGCGGGGCGTGCCGCCGATCTGGTGTTGAGCGACTCGGGCTTGCGCCCGCTCGAGGTTTACGCCGGAGGCATCCGCGCTATCTCCACTGTTCGAGAATGAACCGCCACGGGAGGGCCTGGTCGGCCGGCGTGGCGTAGCCGATCCCGACCCGCGGGCACCGGCGTACCGCCGGCGCTGCCCCTGCCCCTGGCGCCCAGGCTGGGGGCGGCCCTGGGCTTTGGTTTGGCCCTGGGGCTGGCTCCCGTCCTGGTCCAGCGTTCGGCGCGCCGCAACCGATCCCGCCCTCCGGGCCCGACCCTGCCCCTGGCGCCCAGGCTGGGGGTGGCCCGGGGCTTTGGTTTGGTCCTGGGGCTGGCTCCGGTCCTGGTCCAGCGTTCGGCGCGGCGCAACCGATCCCGCCCTCCGGGCCCGACCCTGCCCCTGGTGCCCAGGCTGGGGGTGGGGTTTGGGCTGGGGGTGGGGGCACGGCATCGGGCGGGGGGAAAGGTGCAATATTGGGGGCTGGGGGGAGCGGATTGGACAGCCAGAGGTCGGTGTCGCCCAAGAGTGAGGCGCCGTTGAAACGCAGGTCGATCCCCATGTGTTTGGTGAGGCGGCCGGGGCCATGCGCGGTCGCGACGGCGCGGATGAGTGCGGCCTGGGGGAGCGAGGCGGGGCCGGTCACCACGTTGAGGAGGTGGTGGATGCCGTAGCAGAGGTAAACGTAGGCTCGGCCGGCGGGGCCGTACATGATCTCGGTGCGTTTGGTGCGGCC
>JAITJY010000235.1 GCA_031278675.1 Bifidobacteriaceae bacterium | reverse complement strand
CTCGCCCGTGGAGGCGTTGCTCGATGCGGCTGCGACATCGATGTCTTGGCCGGAGCCGCCTGCGCCACGGGCGAGTTCGGCGCGGCCAGCTGGATTCCCGTCCGAAGCCGGCACGTCGGCTACGTGCGAACCCACTTCATCTACTCGGATCGAATGCGCGGGAGGCTCAGCCAAAGCATGCTTCGGACGCGCGCAGCTGACTAGGGCGTGGCTCAAGCGTGTGTCTTCGGCTGATGCCTCATCGCCAATCAATGCCGGCCCCGATCGAACTTCCGACGGCCGCCGAAAACAACTGCGCCGCGCGCGCCGGCAGGGACTAGACCAACTCGGCAAGGAGATTCAAACCATGAACACCATCTTGAGCAACAAGCGCGCCAGCGGGCTCGCTGCTCGCGCGGCGGCCGTTGTCGCCGGCGCCGCCGCTCTGACTCTCGGCGTCGGTGTCGGGGGCGCTTTCGCGCTTCCTCTCGACACGATCGACGCCGGTTCGTACGACGCGATCGAGGTCGGCTTCGACAGCGGCACCGACCAGCTCGTCGTCGGGGGACACGACCACGGCGCTGTTCCCCCGGCCGACCCGGAGTTCAACCCCGAGGACTTCCAGTTCGAGACTGATCAGGACGACCTGATCAACGGGGGCTGGACGATCGCCGAGGCCGGCGGACCGCTCAGCCTGGGCATCGCGGCCGAGGGCGATCTGTGGGACGACCTCGGTGGGAGCCTCACGAATCCCGAGCTGACGATCACGATCTCGAACTTCAGCGGTCCTGGTGACCTCGTGGTCTGGGAAGGATCGAGCACGATCACGTCCCCGATCTTCGACACCGGAGCCGTCACGCCTGATCTCAGCGAGACCATCGAACTCCACGCCCCGGCCGGCCCCGGCGACGAGTCGTACCACCAGCACTACTCGTGGAACTTCAGTGCGACGGGCACGTACACCTTCGAGGTCGTCGTGAGTGAAGACGGAATCGTGGCCGATCCGTCCGACGCGGTGCTGTACACCTTCGTGGTTTCGTGAGCCGCGAGTCCTGACACAACCCTCTGGGTCACGTGCCATGAGTGCGTGACCCAGAGGTTTGTTCTGAGCCCAAGTTCTTCCAACCCGACTTCGACGGAAAGCCCTCATGCGCCGCGCTTCATTGCTTACTCGCCATTTCTCCGCTTTGCCGCTCATCGCGCTGCTTGTCGCCAGCTTGGTCCCCGCACAAGCTGCGATGGCGGCGGAGCCCGACTCGACCGCGGCAGACGCTTCGGAGGCTCTCGTGGTCGAGTCGGGCGAAGTTGCCATCGCGACGCGATGGGCTGACGGCGAAGCGCCAAGGCTGGGCTTGGGCGGCACGGCGCTGGGCGATGAGAGCTGGGCCGCAGCGGAGGATGTGATCTTGTCCGTTCCCTACCGGGACAGCTACTGGCCGGGCGCAGACTATGCCGAAGGAAGCGCCGGACAGACCCGTTGGGGTCTGGTGAGCAATCGGGACACACGGGACTTTCGGACTGCGCCGCCGGTGAGCGCCAGCCGCCAATACACGGAGAACGCTCTGCGGCTGAGCCTAGACACGAGCAGGGTCACTGCAGCAGGCGCCTGGGCTCGCTCCTCGTTCGACCTCGACGCAGTCACATCTCCCGGCGGCGGCGATGCAGCAGGAGGCTTCCTGGGATACGTCGTCCGCGCGAGCGACGGGGCTCCGTCGCTCAAGGCATGGGACTCCGAGAACCTCGAGACGTCGGCAGCGCTGGCTACGTCGAGTGCTACGGCGGTTGGGTGGGCTTTCACGGCACCTGGGGTCTACTGCGTAGCGCTTACTGCGACCATCGGCGCCGACGACTCGTCGGACAGCGCCTCGGCGGTGTACACCGTCGCCGTTGGCGTCGACCCCGATACTGCAAGCCTCTGCGCCGGGCAGGACCCGGGCCAGCCGGGCGAGCAGCAGCCCGAGACGCTGGTCGTGGAGTCAGGAGACGTTGCGATCGCTACGCAATGGGTCAACGGGCAGGGGCCAGTCCTGGGGCTAGGCGGCACTTCATTCGGCGACTCCGGTTGGGCACTGGCCAACGATGTCATCTTGTCTCTTCCCTATCAAGACACGTACTGGCCCGGTGCGGACTATCCCGAGGGGAATGCTGGACGGACTCGATGGAGTCTGATCAGCACTGCTGACACCCGAGACTGGCGCACCGCACCGCCTGCGACAGCCAGTCGCCAGTACACGCAGAATGGCCTGCGTCTGACGCTCGACACGACCCGCGTCACGGCGGAGGGAGCCTGGGCACGCTCGTCGTTCGCGCTCAACTCGGTCACCTCGTCGGACGGAGGCGACGCGTCGGGAGGCTTCCTTGGTTACGTGATCCGCGCGAGCGACGGCGCGCCGTCGCTCCGCGCGTGGGACTCGCAGGATCTGGAAGCATCTGCAGCAATCACGACCACGAGTTCTAGCCCTCTCGGCTGGGCGTTCACGGCTCCGGGCGTCTATTGCGTGGCGCTTACGGCGGTGATCGGCGCAAGCGATTCGACCGACACCGCGTCGGCCGTGTACACCGTCGCCGTCGGCGTCGACCCTGCAACCGCAACACCTTGCGCGCAGCCCGAGACCAACCCACCCGGTGGTGAGAACCCCGGAGATGATGAGCAAGCCGTCACCTTCCAGAGCGTCGGCCACACTGATCTCGCCGTCGGGGACATCGGCGAGGAATGGCAGCTGACCACAGACTCGAAGCAGCTACGTGACCGTGTCTGGGTGCTGCGCGGCGCGGCGAGCACCTTCACGGTTCCCGAGCCAAACCAGGGAAACGACTACACCTTTCTCGGCGAGCCTGGGTCGACCTATTGGGGCGCATCGGCCGGCGGAGGAACTCAGAATGTGACCCTCTGGCCTGGACTTGCGACGAAGTGGACCAATCCCGCTGTCGTCCCCGCCAGTCGGTTGTCCTGGACTTTGAACGGCGTCAGTGGGCCAGGCGATGTCTGGGTATACAACGAGCAGGCTGGCAGCCAGTCAAGCCCGGCGTCGGTCCTCTACAGCACCCGATGGGGACTCCCCGCGAGCTACACAACCTTCAGCGGCGCCCACGACCACATGTACTGGTCATTCACACAGCAAGGCGTCTATTGCCTGAACTTCGAGGTTTCGGGCCGTCTTGCCAACGGAACAGCGAAGAGCGCGAACGGACAGCTGACCGTCGCGGTGGGCGATGTCAACCTCGACCAGGTCGTGCCGTGCGAGCGGCGGGACACGCCTGCGCCGCTCGCGACCCTCCCGGTCATCGACACTCCACTCGATGATGCCATCCACGCCGTCGATCAGGGTCAAGTCACCTTCTTGCCCGGGATGGCGGACAGCCAGCTGCAGATCGCCGCAGGCGTGCGTGAAAGGAGCACGAGCGCAGCACGCTACGCCAACCCAGAAGAGCTCATTCTGTCGTCGTCAGGTGAGTTCCTCGGTAATGGTACGGGTGTCGGTAGCGGCCAGCCGAACATCACATTCGATATAGGACGTCTCTCATCTGACATCACCATTTCGGTCGGCGATGTGACCGGCCCAGGGAACCTGACCATGCTTCGGGCGTCAGCCGCAGGCGGCACGAATGACACGCTATTCAGCTTTGCGGGCAACTCAGTAACCGAAGGGAAGACCACCTTCCTGACCGGACATCACGAGAGAAGCGTGTATGCCCGCGCCACAACTCCAGGCGTCTACTGCATTCCCCTCACCTGGACGACGACCACAGCAGGCGAACAAGTCAGCGCCTCGACCGTACTGACCTACGTGCTCGGCAGCGCTGATCCGGCAGATCCTCACTACATCGACCGCGGCACAGTCATCCCCTGCGCCGACGGCGGATCCGGTGGTGAAGAGCCAGGAGATGGCGGCGATGACGGAAACGATCCCGCTTTCGATGTGTACGTTCCGAACCACAGTCGCACCGACAACGGGCAATTGATTCTCAATGCGGGGCACGTCGACATCGCTAGTCAGATCGAGAACGGTTCCTTGGTCTCGAGCATCAAGGACACGACCGAGAGCATTGTCCCTCAGTATCTACGGCCGAGGGACGTCGTGCTCCAGCTGCTTCCGGAGTCAAGAAGTGTGATCCCGGAAGGCGACGACTTCGCGTTCCTCGGCGCGGCCGGGAACTCAGTGTGGCAGCTCAGCGAGACGCAGCAGCAGGGGCTTCTCTGGCCCGGTTGGTCGACCGAGGAGATACCCATTGAAAGCACGCAAGCCGGCGTCCTGTGGCGGCTCGACGCGATCTCCGGACCCGGCGAGTTCTCGCTATACGAGTTTGGTGCTTTCGGAAAACCCGAAGTGCTTCTCAACACTCGCGACGGTATAACGGCGTCCGACTCGTTCGAGATTCCGAAGCAAACGCATGCCCACGGCACATGGGCGTTCAGCGCCGAGGGCACCTACTGCCTCGCATTCGAACGATCCGCCACGCTGGCATCAGGGCAGAAAGTGAACGACGAGTTCACCATCGCATTCGGCGTTGGCGAAGTCGATGTGAAGAAGATTGATCCCACCTCGTGTTTCGATGCTCCAGAGGGCAAGCCACTCGAGGCAGACACTTCTCCGATCCCCTTGGGCGATCTGAACCAGATCAACACCGGTGACGTTCAAGT
>JAITJY010000154.1 GCA_031278675.1 Bifidobacteriaceae bacterium | reverse complement strand
AACCCACACCCACCAGACCTGTGGAACAGCAAAAATACCTAAGAATGTGGGTTCGAAGCACGAGTTTGTTAGCGAAACCTGCTCTTAGACGGCGAGGACGAGGCAACCAAGTCCTTCGTCGATACCCGTACCTGACTCCTGCGACTTGGCGTAGCCCCGATCCACCGATCCTCGCCCACTGCGGCGCCCGCTAGCCAGGCACGCTGGACGCCACGCGGGCGCGGGTTCGGTGCTCGGGGGAAAGTCGGCGGGCCGTTCTCCGGCGCTGTTGCGCTCGGGAATCTCGTCTTGACTGGCGTTGCGGCTTTGTTCTTCGGCAGTGCCACGCGGATCGTGCAGTGGCTGTGACCACGCCTGCCCCGCAGCGGCGGCGTCCGGCGCCGGATAGGCCCCGCAGCTTGGCTTTGGCGCCGACAAGATGGCGCCCAGTCGGCGCCGAAGATGGCCCCGGCGCCATCGGCGAACGCCGCGTCCGCGACGCAAAGGGACCTCAAGCCGCAGTTGGTGAGGCAGGATTGGAACCATGCAATCACTCGCATTCCTAGCCCTGTCCGATTCGACCGCTGTGGCGCTGGAGATCGGTGGCGGCGCGGCGCTGATCGTCTTACTCGCGTGGTGGCTGGTCCGCGCGCGGCGGCGCCGCACCCCCAGTCAGCCGCCCAGCATTGCCTCTGAGCAGCGGGAACGTCTAGAACACGACGAGTTGGAGGGTGTCGCTGAGGACGTTGGGGCCCCGTTAGACGATGCCGCGCCCCCACCATCGCGCGCATCGCACGGTGGCGAGGAGGCCGGGGAGGCGGCATCGGGCGAGGCGGAGGAAGCTGGCGGCGAACTGGAAATCCCCGAGGCACCCACGTCCCGGCTGCGGCGGCTGCGGGCACGGCTGGCGGGGTCGAAATCGACGCTGGGGCGGGCGTTGCTGGCGGTGCTGAGCCGGGACCAACTAAGCGCGGCGGACTGGGACGAGTTCGAAGAGACGCTGCTCGCCGCTGATGTGGGCACAGCGGCCTCGGAGGAAATTCTCGAAGCGGTGCGTTCGGCGCTACGCGTCGAGGGGGCCGGAGCGGACCCGGCAGCGGTGCTGCGGCGGGAACTGCTCGCGGCCCTGACCGTGCCCGCCAACCGCAACCTGAATGACGCAGGCGAAGCCGGCAACCCCGGAGTTGTGCTGGTGGTCGGGGTCAACGGCTCCGGCAAGACCACCACGATCGGGCGGCTGGCGCGGCTCGAAGTGGCGGAAGGCAACTCTGTGCTGCTGGGCGCGGCGGACACGTTCCGCGCGGCTGCGGCCGACCAGTTGACCACCTGGGGCGAGCGGGTCGGGGTGGCGGTTGTCCGGGGGGCGGAGGGCGCCGACCCGGCCTCCGTGGCGTTCGATGCCGTTGCCCAAGGGATAGATCAGGGCGTTGACACCGTGATCATCGACACTGCGGGCCGGTTGCACAACAAGGCCAACCTGATGGAAGAACTGGGCAAGATCAAGCGGGTCGCGTCCAAGCGGACCCCGATCACCGAAACTCTTCTGGTGCTGGACGCCACCACCGGCCAAAACGGACTGACTCAGGCGCGGGTGTTCACTGAGGTGGTGGATGTCACCGGCATTGTGTTGACCAAGTTGGACGGCACCGCCAAGGGCGGCATTGTGATCGCTGTCCAGAAGGAACTGGGCATCCCTGTCAAACTGGTTGGCCTGGGCGAAGGCCCCGATGATCTGGCCCCCTTCGATGAAGAGTTGTTTGTGGACGGAATCCTGGGCGGCGCGTGACCCTGGGCGCCGCGCAGGCGCGCCGCTAGCGGGCCACGCAACACAACGTTTACGTGGGCTGGCAGACCGTGACCTTTTCGTAACACTTATGGACCTATGGCGGTAACCGGGCTGGCGCAAGCTCTCTAGGTAATCGTGAACCTAAATGAAAAGGAGGCGGGCGGTGATCGATTCTGCGTTGTTGGCTGCGGAAGAGCCATTTGTGCTCGATCCGGGCAACACAGCTTGGATACTCACTTCGGCGACGTTGGTACTAATGATGACGGTACCTGCGTTGGCGTTTTTCTACGGCGGCTTGGTCCGCACTAAATCAGTTCTCAACATGATGATGTTGAGCTTCGGAGTCGCTGGCGTAATCGGCGTGATCTGGGTGCTCTGGGGCTATTCCATGTCGTTCGGCACCGACCAGGCGGGGTTGTTCGGCAACCCCTTCGAACTGTTCGGTCTGACTAATCTGACCAACGAGGATGGCTCAAATATCCTCGCCGGCAGCGGTGTGCCGGCGTGGGCCTGGGTTGGTTTCCAGGCCACCTTCGCTGTCATCACGGTGGCGTTGATCTCTGGTTCGCTGGCTGACCGCGTCCGGTTTGGGCCGTGGCTGGTGTTCGTCGGCGTGTGGGGCACGCTGGTCTACTTCCCGCTGTGCCACATGGTCTGGGGCGGCGGCATGCTGGGCGGAACAGGCTGGGTGGCCGAACTGTTTGCTACCCCGCTGGACTTCGCTGGCGGCACAGTGGTGCACATCAACGCGGGAATCGCAGGCCTGGTGCTCGCGATCTTGATTGGTAAGCGCCAAGGGTTCGGCAAGGTGCCGATGCGGCCGCACAATGTGCCGTTCGTCATGCTCGGCTCAGCTCTGCTGTGGATCGGCTGGTTCGGGTTCAATGCGGGCAGCGCGGGCGCAGCCAATGACCAGGCGGGACTCGCCTGGGTCAACACCTTCGTCGCGACGGCGATGGCGGCGCTCGGTTGGGCGTTGACAGAGAAGATCAAGGACGGCAAGCCGACATCTGTGGGCCTAGCTTCTGGCGTGGTGGGCGGCCTGGTGGCGATCACGCCCGGGGCGGGGTTCGTCTCCCCGCTCGGCGCCATCGCGATCGGGTTGGCCGCAGGCGTCCTGTGCGCACTGGCGGTTGGCCTGAAGTTCAAGCTGGGCTATGACGATTCGCTCGACGTGGTTGGCGTCCACCTGGTGGGCGGCCTGGTTGGCACCATCCTGATCGGGTTCTTCGCCACCGAAACCAACCTCTGGGACGGCGCCAAAGCGGGTCTGCTCTACGGCGGCGGGTTCGCGCAACTGGGCGCCCAGGTCACTGCGGCGCTGTTCGCCATGATCTATTCCGGTGTGCTGACCGCCATAATTGGTTTGATCGTGAAAGCGACCATCGGTTGGCGCGTCCCTGAAAATGAGGAAATTTCGGGGATTGACCTCGCCGAACACGGCGAAACGGCCTATGAGACAATCACCACCGGCCGGCTTAACTGACCCGCATCCACCTGAAAGGTTAGAACAATGAAACTGGTTGTTGGAATAATCCAGCCGCACCGCCTGGATGCGGTCAAGACGGCACTTGAGGCGGCCGGAGCCCGGGGCATGACCGTCTCCGAAGTGTCCGGTTATGGTCGGCAAAAAGGCCACACCGAGGTCTACCGCGGAGCCGAATATACAGTTGATCTGTTGCCCAAGATCAAGCTGGAGACGGTGGTGGAGGACTCGGTGGCGGAGGGCGCGGTCGAGGCGATCGTGACCGCCGCCCGCACGGAGCGGATCGGTGACGGCAAGGTCTGGGTCATCGACGTCGACTCGGTTGTTCGTGTACGCACGGGTGACACGGGTTCCGACGCGCTCTAGACCCACTAGGTAGCCGAAACCTTTGCACCTGAGCCGAGTTTGGCCTACTCGGGGTCCCCGCAAAATCTCGGAGCGAAGCGGCCAGAGTTTGTGGGGTGCCTTTAGGACGGTGTTGTTCAACACCGTCCGACCGTTCCCGCGCAGGCGAGAGCGAAGCTCTCACCAGCACAAACGCGGCAGACAAGTGCGGGTTTGGCCTAGGAATCCGGTTTATTCACCGGGTTCCTAGGCCCGGCCTAAGCCCGGATCCACCGGTGGTCGGGCGTTCCGGCCGGCCGGGACACGGCTGGGCCCCAGGAGAAGGAGGTGGCCTTGGCGGCCTTAGTTGCCGGGGTCTCGGAAGGACCGCCCGCTTTCCGGGACCTCGGTCTGGCGCGCAAGCACAAGGGTCCCTACGCGGCGGCGTGGTGGGCGCTTGGGGCGCGCGGCCGGGCGGAACGAACCCGATTGTTGCGCGCGGCGCTGATGGGTTTGTGGGATGAGGCGTTGCGGGCGGCACGCACGCCCGGAGCGGCGGGCCGCGGCGCTGGGGTGGCCCTGGGAGCGGTCGGGTCGCTGGGACGCGGTGAGGTGGCGCCGCTATCAGACCTGGACTTGGTGGTTGTCTACGACGGCCCAGGCTGGTCCGAACCGCGCCGCGCGGAGTTCGCCAGGTCGCTGTGGTATCCGATCTGGGATGCCGGCTTCGACCTCGACCAGTCGTTCCGCTCGCTCGGCGAATGTCGGCGGATCGCCACCCAGGACCTAGCCGCCGCGACGGGGCTGTTGTCCTTGTCCCTGATCGCGGGGAGCGGCGAATTGGCGGGGCGGGCGGCATCGGCCGTGTTGGCGGACTGGCGTGGAGCGGCGCGGAAACGGCTGCCGGACCTCGCCGAATCGGTCGCGGAACGTGAGGCGACGTTCGGGCACTTGGCGTTCCGGCTGGAACCGAACTTGAAGGAAGCGCGCGGCGGTCTGCGTGATGTGGTGACGCTGGATGCGTTGGTGGCGTCCTGGCTGGCGGACCGTCCCCGCGGCGAGGCCGAGGATTTGGCCAGGTCATTGACCTATTTGCTGGACGTGCGGGACGCGTTGCAGCATTGCGCGGGGCGCGGCGCGAACGTGTTGTTGATGGCCGAACAAGACCAGGTGGCGCGGCTGATTGACCCGTATTTGACGGCCGATCAGTTGATGGGGCATCTCGCGCGGGCGGGTCGCGGGGTGACGCACGCGCTGGACACGACCATGCGCCGCGCGCTCGGTAATTTGCCGGGTCGCAAAGCGCTGCCGGCGGTGTTTGTGCGCGGCCGCCGCCAGGGTCCGCGCCTTACGCCGCTCGCGCAGGGGTTGGCGGAGTTGGGGGGTGAAGTGGTGTTTTCGGCATCGGACGCGCCTTTGCACGATGCCGTCCTCCCACTGCGCGCCGCCCACCTCGCCGCCGAGCGTGGCTTGCCGTTCGAGCCTTTGACGGTGCGGGCGTTGCGCTCCGCGCCGCCGTTGCCTGATCCTTGGCCGGCGGCGGCTCGGGCGGAGTTGGCGGCGTTTTTAGATCAGGGCGAGCGGATTGTGCCTGTGTGGGAGTCGTTGGACCAGGCTGGCGTGGTGGTCCGGCTCTGGCCGGAGTGGGCGTATGTGCGCAATCAGGCGCAGCGCAACGCGCTGCACAGGCACACCGTGGACCGCCACCAGGTTGAGGCGGTGGCGCTTCTGGCGGGTCTGGAGGTGGGGAGTGCCCCACGCGAATTGGTGGCTGTCGCTACTTTGTTTCACGACATCGGGAAGCGGCCTGGGGAGAAGGATCATGCTGCGTTGGGTGCGCTCTTGGCGGCGCCATTGTTCACCCGGATGGGGTATCGGTCTGATCAGATCAAGTTTATGGTGGCGCTGGTGCGCCACCACTTGACCCTGGCTCGTCTCGCCGTGACCAGTGATCCAGCAGCACCTGAGACGATCTCCGCCCTGGCGGACGCCTTGGAATACCGGCGCGATCTATTGGACGGCCTTGCCGCCCTGACCGAGGCTGATGCCCGGGCCGCTGGTCCGAAAGCCTGGACCAAACAGCGCGCTGCGCTGATCGGCCGCTTGGTGGCAGGTGCCCGGCGGGCGTGTAAGGCGCACCCGGTGCCTGCGCCCGCGCCGCGCGCGCCCTAGCCGGGACTGGATGGCGCCGCTATCGCGTCGGCTGTACCTGTACTCGCGCCGCTATCGCGTCGGCTGTACCTGCGCCCGCGCCGCTATCGCGTGGGCTGTACCTGCGCCCGCGCCGCGCGCGGCCTAGCCGGGACTGGATGGCGCCGCTATCGCGTGGGCTGTACCTGTACCCGCGCCGCTATCGCGTGGGCGGTGCCTGCGCCCGCACCGCGCGCGGCCTAGCTTGGAGGTGGCTGGCCGCCACAATTCTGTCTAGAGCCTGGCCAGCCCCTTCGGGCCTAGACGCTAGGCTGGTCCAATGCAGGAGCCCGCACCTCCCGACCGCCCGCATGAGCCCTATTGGCCCGCGTGGCCCAGCCCGACCGATTATTCCGGCCAGCCGCCGGACCCTAACGCCTGGACCGGTGTTCCACCTACCTGGGACGGTGCGCAGGCGCCTCCAGCGGTCCCGCCCGCGTACCCTGCGGCGAGCAATGGTTGGTCCAACCAACCAGGTCAGGCAGACCAGGTGCAGTGGCCGCCAAGCAGCTCCCCAAGCGGTGCGTCCTACGGCTATGGCCAGCCGGCGCCGGGCGCTCCGCCCGGCGGTTATGAACAGCCGTGGCCGGGCGGCTACCCGGCGAGTGGGTACCCGGGTGATACGGCTGCTGGACATGTCCAATCGCCGCCGGGCGCTCCGCCCGGGCATTATGACCAGCCGGCCCAGGCGCACTGGCCGCAGGGCGGCCCGGTCGCGCGTTACGGGCAGGTGCCGCCGGGCGGTTACTCGCCGGGCGGGGGCGATGCTGGGTCTGGGTGGACGGCATCGGGCGAGGGGGCTGGCGTCCAGGGAGGTTACGGTGCCGGCGCCGGTGCCGGGTATGGTGCCCGGGCCCAGGCGGGGCTGCCCCCAACGGGCTATCCGCCGACCAGGCCTCCGGGGCAACGCCCGCCCGGCAAGGCGCCCAAACCGCCGCGGCGCAACCGGCCCAAGCGGACGCGCAAGGGCGTCAAAGCGCTGGTAGCGGGGCTGGCGGCGGCCGTGTTGGTGGTCGGCGCTGGGATCACCTACGTGGTGGTGACCCGGGATGAAGCGGGCACCACCTCCAGGCTGAACGCGGAAGGAAACCTCGGGCTCAACGCGGATTATCTGGCCACATTGCCTTACGACTTCGCAGAACCGGAGCTAATCAAACCCACGCAACGCATTCGCCTCAAATTCGACGGAGATGTCAACGTCCGCGACTTTGGCAATATTGATCCGCTGTCGACCAGCGAAGATCCCACACTATTGTTCAACGATTTGGTGTCGCTTTGGGCCGACCCCGAACTGACCGAACCGCTTCCCTTCTACGTGCCTGATGACCCCGACGGCAAACCGTTTTCCACCCTCATGATCTGGCCCAGCACGCGGTGGGATAGAGGGAATCTATCTTCGGAGCACGAGGGCGAACGGGTCCTGTCAGACCGGTGGTGGCATTGCGATGTGGTCTACGTGGCGCAGACCCGGGGCCGCGACGGCTCGAAACTGGAGCGGCCGCTGGTCACTCCCATGGTGATAGACCGCGCAAAAAACTCGGTATTACCCGCTGTCGAATTCACCTACACTATGGCCACCGATGGGACAGTCGACTTTTCATGGGCTGCGGTAGAAGGCGCCGCCAGCTATTACGTCATAGTCCGGCGGGAAACGCGTTTCGTGCTTGACGACACTAAAGGGGAATTGATCCCGCAGACCGAAGCGGGCATGGCCCTGGGTTACACCCGGATCATCGAAACTGGCAAAGCCGGTGTGGTCAACAGTAAACAAGACTTGGCTCCCGGAATGCGAGGCTACGGATATAAAACCGCGAACGCCGTATTCGCGGCGACTATCTATGACGAGGATCAAGCCGCCAACACTCGCGCCATTCTGGAACAAGATCCGCTGTACACCTATAGGACCCCGCCGGAATTCGACCAGTCCAAGAATGATCGGCTGTCATTTACGGTGATCGCAGTTGGTGCAGACTTGAAGTCGTTTAGTCTGCCCCAGTGGCACGATGCCACGACATTCCTGGCGGGGCTCCCCATACAGGTGGCCGCGTATGGCCTATCCGAATTGTCCTCAGATTGTTCGGTACTAGGGGTCGATGCCGCCGCTTGGGCGGAATGCTATTCGCGTTTGCCGGTGACCATGGGAGACGGCCACACGGGGCTCGCGCCAATCGAGTTCGACTACGATGGCGCCTATCTGGACAGAAAGTATGGCGAATTAGAGATCACTCTGGTTATGGCAGCCGCCAGCGAGATCACACACGACGCGGTACTGTGGGACGCCCCGGATGATTGGCGCGAGCAGTTGGAGGCGGGCTTGGCCGCCGCCAAGGCCACTTGGAACGGAACTGGCATGCTCCCCAACTTCGCTTATGAGGAGACGGATTGGGAAGAGGCCCTGAAGTTGTCCGAAGGGCAAGTCCCGGTATCAACAATCCCGGATGTGCCTTACCCGGTCAACGGCTCATCTGAACTCGTTCAGTTTATCGCAGCGAATCTGATCGCGGGAAACTACTACTTTGATCTGACCAAATATGCCAGCGCCGACCAGTCGGCGCTCTGGTTCTCCAACGCGGTCAACGAGGCTGTTATGCAGAATCCGTATATCCTGGGCTGGGCGCCGGTGACGAAAGTCATCGGCTATTATTCGCTTGACGAAGAGATCCTGGGGACTGTCCATTTCCCGGCCCAGTACCTCGAGCCTGAGGTACGCGAGCAAATGCAACAGGAAATGTTGCAGACGGCGCAAAGCGCAGTCGCTGAGGTGACTTCGCCTAACATGTCGGATTGGGACAAGGCTTTCGCGCTGAATAAGTGGCTCGCGGCGCACGCCGAATATGATTATGAAGCCTACGAAGCTATTGAGAACCTGCCCCTGCACTATGGTGAAGAAATGCGGGAGTTCATCAAGGAATACCCGTACAACCAAATTGCTTATGGCACGTTAATCTCCGGTGAGGGGGTATGTTCCAGTTATGCTGCCGCCTATAAGGTGTTGTTGGATGAAGCGGGGATCGACGCGGTGGTGGTTACCGGGAATCTGATGCGTGACTACGGGCTTCATGCGTGGAACAAAGTGTTCATGGAGGGTAAGTGGCAGATCGTGGACCCGACCTGGTCAGATGATGCTAACGGCTCGGAGGCGAAGCTATCGGAGTATTTCGGCCTGACCGATGCGGAATCAGAGCGCATGGAGAGCGGCGACTGGATTTCCGAGTCAAGGTCGAAGTACGCCGCCAACTGACCGGCACCGTTCGGGTCACGTTCCGGCCGGCGGCGTGAGGTCTCGGTGTGAAATGCTCGCGTGGGTTGCCGCTGGTGGCGGAGCGTTGCCGTGCGGTGCGTTGCCGTGCGGCGCGGAGCCGTGCGGTGCTGTGCTGTGCCGTGGGTCGGCATCGGTCGCGGGGGGATTGATGATCGGCACTGGCCGGGTAGCCTTAAGGCCTTATGTTCAACTCGCTCTCGGATCGCCTAGCCGCGACTTTTAAGAAGCTCCGTACCAAAGGACGCCTGACACCAGCGGACGTCGACGCGACAATCCGCGATATCCGCCGCGCGCTGCTGGACGCGGATGTGGCGGTGCCGGTGGTTCGCCAGTTCACGGCGACGGTGCGCGAACGGGCACTGGATGAAGAGATCAACCGTGCGATCAACCCAGCGCAGCAGGTCGTGAAGATTGTTTACGACGAACTGGTCCAGGTCCTAGGTGGTGAGACCGCCCAACTCGTGTTCGAAAAGCACCCGCCGACGGTGATCATGCTGGCGGGTCTCCAAGGGTCCGGGAAGACCACCTTGGCGGGCAAACTGGGCTATTGGTTGAAGGACCAGGGTCACACGCCGCTGCTGGTGGCAGCGGACTTACAGCGCCCGGGCGCAGTCAAACAGCTCCAGATTGTGGCAGGTCAGGCTGGTGTGCCGGTCTACGCACCGGAGCCGGGCGATGGCGTGGGGGACCCGGTCGCAGTGGCGCGAGGCGCCTTGGCGGAGGCTAGGACCAAGCTGTATGACACGGTGGTGGTGGACACGGCCGGCCGGCTCGGGATTGATGACGGCTTGATGCGTCAAGCGGCCCAAATCAGGGATGCGGTCGACCCGGACAATGTGTTGTTCGTCATTGATTCGATGATCGGGCAGGACGCGGTGACCACGGCGGAGGCGTTCAAGGAGGGCGTCGGGTTCAACGGTGTGGTGCTGACCAAGCTGGACGGTGATGCGCGCGGCGGCGCGGCCCTGTCGGTCCGGTCCGTGACGGGTGTGCCGATCCTGTTCGCCT
>JAITJY010000108.1 GCA_031278675.1 Bifidobacteriaceae bacterium | reverse complement strand
GGACGTGGGCCTCGCTGGCTACATCTACACCAAGGACATGGCTTTGGCGCAGCGGTGTGCTCGGGAGCTGGAGGTCGGGATGATCTCGGTCAACACGGGCCCGATCTCGAACGCTGCCGCGCCGTTCGGCGGGGTCAAACACTCCGGCTTGGGACGTGAAGGCGGCCCCGAAGGCATGCGCGAATACCTTGAGACCGTATACATAGGCATACCGCGGGTCTGAGAGGACCACTGGCTGTCCGGCGGGCGCCGGCCCCGGACGCGGGTGCGCCACGCGGGTGCGCCGCGCGGGTGCGCCACGCGGGTGCGCCACGCGGCGCCGCGGCGCACCCGCGCGGCGCCGCGGCGCGGTGTCACACCCTCGCCATAGTCTTCTCGCATGGTTAGTGCGACAACCACCACTGAAGTTCCGGCGCCCGGCGCGGCTGCGCGTCTGCTGCGCGATGTGTTCGGCCACAGCTCCTTCCGAGGCCACCAAGCCGAGGTGATCGAGCACGTCGCGGGTGGCGGCAACGGGATCGTGCTGATGCCGACCGGCGGGGGCAAATCGCTCTGCTATCAGATCCCCGCTCTGTTGCGCGCGGGGACCGGCGTTGTCATCTCGCCGTTGATCGCCCTGATGGAAGACCAGGTGACCGCCGTGCGGGAGCTTGGTATCAGGGCGGCGTTCTTGAACTCCTCGATCGACCTGGCGGCTCAGCGGGAGGTGGCGCGCGCCTACACCGCGGGCGAACTCGATCTGTTGTACATCGCGCCGGAGCGCCTGACCGCGCCGGGCACGCTGGATTTGCTGCGGCGCGGCCGAGTCGCGCTGTTCGCCATCGACGAGGCGCACTGTGTGTCGCAGTGGGGTCACGATTTCCGGCCGGATTACCTTGGGCTTGGCGTGCTCGCGGAGCATTGGCCGGCTGTGCCCCGCGTCGCCCTGACCGCGACCGCCACTGAGGCGACCCGGCGGGAGATCGCGGAGCGGTTGGGTCCCGCGCGGCTGTTCGTCTCGTCGTTCGACAGGCCCAATATCCGCTATCGGATCGAACCGAAGTCCGCTGTGCGCGACCAGTTGGTCCGGTTCATCCGCGGCGAGCACCCCGGCGAGTGCGGGATCGTCTACGCTCTGGCCCGCCGCACCACCGAGGAGCTAGCGGCCCACCTGCGAGGGAACGGCATCCATGCGCTCGCGTATCACGCCGGCATGGACGCGGACGCACGCCGTCAGGCGCAAAGGGAGTTCCTGCTGGACGATGCCGTCACCATAGTCGCGACCATCGCCTTCGGCATGGGGATCGACAAGCCGGACGTCCGGTTCGTGGCGCACGTCGATCTGCCGAAGTCCGTCGAGGGCTACTACCAGGAGACCGGCCGGGCCGGGCGCGACGGCGAGCCTGCGGATGCTTGGATGGCCTACGGCTTGGCCGACGTTGTCCGGCTGCGTCACCTGATCGCGCAGTCTGGCGGCGATTCCGCGCATCAGCGTGGCGCCCAGGCCAGGTTGGACGCGATGCTGGCGCTCTGCGAGACACCTGATTGCCGCCGGGCGAACATGTTGGCTTACTTCGGTGAGCGGATCGAGCCTTGCGGCAACTGTGACACTTGTTTGGCGCCGCCTCTGACTTGGGACGGGACCGAGGCTGCGCAGAAGCTGTTGTCCACGGTTGTGCGGTTGGACCGTGAGCGGCGCCAAAGGTATGGCGCTGGGCAGATCGTCGACATCTTGCGGGGCAAGCTGACGCCGCGCGTGTCCGCGAACCGTCACGACAAGCTGTCCACTTGGGGGATTGGCGCGGATCTAGGTGATTCAGAGTGGCGTGCGGTGGTGCGTCAACTGCTCGCCAGGGGCGATTTGGCGATCGCCGCTGATGGGCATGGAGTGCTTGTGGCCACCGATCGGTCGTGGGAAGTCCTGCGCGGCGAGCGAGGAATCATGCTGCGGCGCGACCTGGCGCCGGTCCGGCCCAAGGCGCCGCGTGGCCCCAGTGGGGCGGGTCGCGGCGGCGTGGCGACGGCAAGCGGAGCTGACGTGGTTCAGTCCCCCGATGATCTGGAGTTGTTCGAGGCGCTGCGACGCCTCCGCGGCGCGACGGCCCGCGAGCGTGGTGTGCCAGCTTACGTGGTGTTCCACGACTCGACTCTGCGCGAGTTGGTGGCCCGCCGCCCGGCGACCGAGGCGGCGCTGGCCGAGGTCCCTGGGATCGGCAAGGCCAAACTCGAAGCCTACGGCGAGGCGGTTCTGGCGCTGATAGCAACAGCGGGGCAGACGCCGGGGGCCGTCCTCGATCCTGGCGTGGCCCAAAGCGGACAATAGGCGGGCCACACGCCGGCCCACGCGCGGCCGTCGTTTGACGTGGCGTGGCCAGTGGCGGCCGAGCCGTGGTGCGAGGCAGCTGACCTGAAAGTGAACCATTCGAGCAGGTCAGCGAGTTGTGCCCAACGTCACGCCCGACCACGCCTTCCCCCGCCGCGGCGGGCGTCAACCCGGGGTGGCTCACATAATTGTGAGCGCGAGGTCTGAGTTGGCGCCTGACGTGTCTTGAGCTCCAGGGGTTGGCTTGCTCAGTTTGCCGCCAATCGCTTGATTGACGGTTCCAATGGCGCCATGTCGAGTCTGCGCGCGTCGGCCAGGGTGGTGGTCAAGGACCGCGATGAGGCCGCCTGGGAAGCCCCGCCCGCCTCCTCCGCCGGCCACAGCGCCCCGTCGTCGTCCTCCCAGAAGTCCGCCCGGGCGCCCGGCTCAGGCGTCTATCAGGTCGTGGGCGGCGAGCCGGCCAGCATCGGCGCCCGTGATCGACTGGCGCACGGTCTTCATGTCGGGCTCGGCGTAGAAGGGGTCGGCTCTGGTGGTCGAGGCGAATGGCTTTCCGCACCAGACACACCAGAGCCGGGGTTCAGGGGGTGTGGCCCCACTGCCACCAGCGTGATGGAGTCCGGGTGCGGGCCGTGAATCCGCCACACGCGAAAGCTGCCCGGGGTTCGGTTCTCGCCGTAGGATTCCCAAACGGCCTCGCCGGCCGGGCCCGTCAAACTGCGGGGATCTCGGGCCCCTGGAATCGGGGCGTGCCAGAATTATCGGCGTGACCACTGCCATGACGTTCTCGTTCTTGGGGGCTTTCGTCGCCATCGCGGTGTGGAGCATGCTGAAGGATCGGCGCGACATGGCCAAACTGAAGGCCGCCGCGAACACCGCCGCGCGCCAGCGGATCATGATCCGCTGGATGGTTGAGTCGTGGGTCGCATTTGGGCTGGTGGCGGTGGCCGGATTGGCCTTGACCGGCAACTGGGCGCGCCTGGTCGAGCCGGTTTTGCGCCTGCCCGGGCTTGGCCGCGACACCTTTGACACCGGTTCGCTGGCCGCCGGGATCGCAGTCGGCTTGGTGATCCTGATCGCCGGGCAAGTCATCGCGGCCAGGCGGAAGGCGCGCCGCATCACGCCGGCCGAGTTCGAGAAGATGAAGCAGCGCTACCTGTTGGCGGGCGACGTGGCGGCCTTGATTCCGCGCAACGCGGCCGAGCGGCGCGTCGGCGCGGGCCTGTCGCTGGCGGCCGGCGTCAGTGAGGAGTTGATGTTCCGGGCCTTGCTGCCGGCCTTGATATTCGACGCCTGCGGCGGCCGGTTCGCCTGGTGGGCTGTCGGCGTCAGCGTTGTCCTATTCGGCTTGATGCACGCCTACCAGGGGATCGGCGGGGTCATCGGGACCGCTTTCGCCGGCGCTGTTTTCATGGCGGTTTACCTGGTCAGCGGCAACATCTTTGGGTCCATGCTGCTGCACTTCCTGGTCGACCTGCGCTCCATGGTGCTGACATCGTGGGTTTTCGAGACCGCCGAAAAGACCATCTCACGCATCCAGGCCGGAGCCGACGCCACAAACCAGTCCCACCCCTGACACCTTCCCCCTCCCCCCGATGCCGCGACCACCCGCCACCGGACGATGCCGCCCTCACGCGCCACCGGAGGATGACGGCGTCGTGCGGCAACTGGGGATGACGGCATCGTGCGCCACCGGGGGATGACGCCAACGCGCGCCACCCGAGGGTGACGGCGCCGCGCGGCAACTGGGGATGACGGCATCGTGCGGCAATTGGGGGCGGAGGGTCCCGATGCGGTGATCGCGCCTGGAGATCGCCGATGGCGCGGCCCGCGCAACCGATGTGGAAGATCACGTGACCTCCCGCCGCA
>JAITJY010000053.1 GCA_031278675.1 Bifidobacteriaceae bacterium | reverse complement strand
GTGAACCGGAGGTCGACGCGGCACCGTTCGTGACGTACATGCTCGGTGTGATTGAGGCCGCCCTACTGGAGTATCAGGCCAGTGTCGGAAGAAACGTCGGAATAAATGTCGGAATAAGCCAGGCCGTGCTTGACCTGATCCGGCGCGATCCGAAGATCACAGCGGCTCGGCTGGCTCAGCGGCTCGAAGTCTCCAGCCGTCAGGTGGAACGCGTCATCAAGAGTTGGCGGGAACAGGGCGTACTCGCCCGCGAAGGGTCGCTCAAGGCAGGTCGATGGGTTGTGGACGGCGCCCCTGATCAAGGAGGCGCCCGGTGAGTCCCCTGGATTCGATTGAGCGCCAACTCCTCAAGCGGTTCTCGGTACCCGGTGAGGCAGGCCGGATCGTGATCTGGCCAGAAGTTGTGCAACGACCCGTTGCACAAATGGCCCGACCAGAGTGTCTGACCTCGGCGGTAGCTTGGCTTTATGGAAGATGCTGATGACGAAATGCTGATCAACGATCCCAACTACCTCAGGGTCCTGGACGAGGTCAAAGTGCACCTGGTCACCAAGCCCGACGAGTCCGCCGAGATGACCCGCACCGCACCCATTTAGACAACACTCGTATCGCGCGCCGTTACCACCCGCGCCCCGGTGGGGCTAGACACACTATGTGGCCGAGACCTTTGCACCTGAGCCGAGTTTCGCTTACTCGGGGTCCCCGCAAAATCTCGGAGCGAAGCGGCCAGAGTTTGTGGGGTGCCTCTAGACGCCCCCTGCGACCAGGATGGCGCCTGTGCACGCTAACAGGCCCAGGCTCAGCCAGGCGCGGCGCGCCCGCGTCGGAGCCGCGAACCGCAACACCGTCCGGCCGCCGTAGCGGGTCTCCGCCCCGGACGGCCCCCACCAGACCAAAACCAGCCCAACCGCCACTGCGGCGGCGCCAAGCCACCCCGCCCCGGCCGCAAGACCAGCCAAATGGACCGCCGCCAGATACCCTCCGAACCCCACGCCCACAGCTAACGCCAGCGCCGGCAGAGTCCCGAACAAGCCCCTGACCAGGTACCACGGCACCCCGAATGCCAGGCGCGCCGGGTCTGAGGCGCGCTGGCCGCGCCTAAAGCGGCGCATCGTCAAGGCCTGCACCGCGACCCACACCGCCCGCGCCGCCACGAACAAACCGGCTCCCACACCAGCCACCACCCAGGGCAGATGCAGCGCTGCGGCGCTAAACAGCGCCCATAGTCCCAGGAGCGGCCCAACGGCACCGGACGGCGGGGTGGGATAGGGGGAAAGGGCTTGGCGGACGGCATCGTGCGGCGGGAAGGACGCTGAGCCAGGCGCTACGGCAGACGCTGGGGCGGGCGGATAGACCGGCGGGGCGGCCTTAGCGACCCACCTGCGGTAATCCACCACCGGCGGCTCGGTCCACAGGTGGCCGGTCGGCTCGCCGGAAGCCTCACCGGGCAAGGCGGGCGCAACCCGAGTCGGGGGGAGGTCCTCCGGGGCGGCAGGGATGAGCGAGGTGCGCGCCGCATCGGGGTGGAGCGCCGTCGCCAACCCCGTCAGCGACAGCCGCCGTTCCGGCCACGGATCAAGGGCCTCGCCGAACGCGGTGGCCATGGGGACGGGTAAACCCTCAACGTCCGGCGTCCCATCCAACACCCTGGTCAGGACCGCTTCGACGGCGCCCGAGCCGTACGGCTGGCGTCCCGTCGCCGCGTTCAGCAACAGTGCAGCGGCCGCCCAGCGGTCTGACTCCGGGGTCGGATCGCCGCCGCGCAGCAACTCCGGCGAGACGAACCCCGGCGTGCCCGCCACCAGCCCGGTCCCGGTCAGCCGGTCCGAGCTGAAGCCTTGCGCTATCCCGAAATCGATCAGAGTGGGCCGCCCGCGCTGGTTCAGCACCACGTTGGACGGTTTGATGTCGCGGTGGACCACCCCCGCCGCGTGGACCGCCGCCAACGCCTGGTCCAGGTCTCGGGCCAAACAGACCAGGTCAAGCGGTGGCCAGGGCCCGGTCCGCGCTATGTCTTGCGCGAGTGAGATGCCTTCGACCAGTTCGGTCACTATGAAGACTTCCGCCCCGTCCAGTTCCACGTCCACGACCTGCGCCACGAAAGGGGACCGGATGGCCCGCTGCGCCTCGACTTCGCGCTCCAGGCGCCGCCGGGCCGCCGCGTCTGCCGCGACCGCCGGGTGCAGCAATTTCAGTGCGACAGGCAGGCCTTCCGCGTCCTTCGCCCGGTAGACCGTGCCGGACGCCCCCGACCCGAGCACCCCAGCGAGCACGTAGCCGCCTAGCTCCGTGCCGATCGGCAAAGTGATTGCCCCCATGGAGCCAATTTACCGCGTTACGTTGCACGATGCCGTCAAACACGCAGGTAGGAACGGTGACAGAGGTAGGTTCTAGCGTTAGGGGCATGGCTAAGACAACGCAGTTCCAGTGTTCCGAATGTGGTTGGCAGGCACCCAAGTGGGTTGGGCGGTGCGGTGGGTGCGGCGCGTGGGACGCCGTCGCCGAGGTGCCTGTGGGGCGCGGCGGGCTGCGCGGTTTGGCTGGGGTGGCCGGGCGGGCGGCCGGGGTTGGGGCCGGCCTGGGGGGTGGTCTTGGGGCCGGCTTTGGCGGTGGTCTTGGCGGTGGCGCTGGCGGTGGTCTGGGCGGTCGTCTTGGCGGTGGCGCTGCCGGTGGCGTTGGCGGTGGCGCTGGCGGGGTGGGGCTGGGCGGTCTGGCGGGGCTGGCCGGGCTGGCTGTGCCAGTGCGGGACGTGCCGCCGGAGGCAGCACGCGCCTGGCCCACCGGGGTCGGGGAGTTGGACCGGGTGCTGGGCGGCGG
>JAITJY010000004.1 GCA_031278675.1 Bifidobacteriaceae bacterium | reverse complement strand
TTCGCCGCCGCCGCCATTGCCGGGGTGATCAGCGCTGATGACGCGATGCGGGCGGTCGCAGCCCGCGGCCGCGCCATGGCGCAGTGCGCTGCAGCCACCCCCAGCGGGATGGTGGCCCTAGTCGGTGGGCAACCGGATGAAGTGCTCGCCGCGATTGGGGCCGCCGGCGCGCAGGCCGCCAACTTCAACGGCCCAGGCCAGATTGTTGCCGGAGGCACCGTCGAGGCGCTCGCCCGCCTGGCCGGCGCGCCCCCGCGCCGCACGCGCCTGATCCCACTCGACGTGGCCGGCGCCTTCCATACGCCCCTGATGGCGCCCGCCGAACATCGCCTCCGCGCCGCCCTGGCCCAAGCCAAGATCCACGATCCTGCCGTCCCGTTCATCTCCAACCGCGACGGTTTCGCGATGACGAACGGCCACCTCATTCTCGAAGCGATCATTGGGCAGGTGACCAAGCCCGTGCGCTGGGACTTGGTGTTGGAGCGGTGCGCGGCGCACGGCATCGACCATCATCTGGAATTGGCGCCCGCCGGGGTGCTCACCGGTCTGGCGAAGCGGGCGCTCAAGGGTGTAACGCTCGAACAGGCGGCGGCTCCGCAAGCCGCACCGCCCCCTGGCGCCGGTCAACCGACGGAACCGGACCTGGCCGCCGCGGACGGCGCCGCACCCGGTGGTTTGCGCGCCCGGACGGCAGGTCGCGCATGATTCGGGCCCAAGTAGAACCCCGCCCAGGCGCCCGTTTGATCGCGGTCGGCGGGGTGCGCGGCAGCCATCTGGTAACGAACGAAGAGGTCGCGGGCCCAATCAACTCTTCGGACGAATGGATCGCTGCGCGGACCGGCATAGCGACGCGGGCGCGGGCCGGCGCCGGCGTGACCGTCTTGGACATGGCGGAACAGGCCGCGCGGCGCGCCCTGGAGCGGGCGGAAATGGACCCGGCCCAACTGGACGCGGTGATCCTCGCCTCGATCACGTATTTCCAGCAGACGCCAGCGGCGGCCCCGGCTTTGGCGGCGCGGTTGGGGGCGGGTGGCGGCGCGGCGGCCGCTTTCGACGTGAATGCGGCCTGCGCCGGCTACTGCTACGGGATTGGCTTGGCGGACGCCTTGGTGCGTGCGGGCGGTGCGACAAACGTCCTGGTGGTGGGCGCGGACAAGCTTTCGGAGTTCATCGATCCGACGGACCGGACCATTTCTTTCATCTTGGGTGATGGCGCCGGCGCCGCCATCGTTGGACCCGCCGACCGGCCTCTGATTGGGCCGACGGTGTGGGGCTCGGACGGGGCGAAGGCGGGAAGTGTGGGCCAGAACCGCACGTTCCCGGAGGCGGTCGCGGACGGGGTTTGGCCAACCCTGCGTCAAGCAGGACCGACGGTCTACAAGTGGGCGGTCTTCGCGATGACGCAGGCTGCGCTTCAGGCAATCGCCGCTGCGGGCCTGGCGCCTAAGGACATTGATGTCTTCATCCCGCACCAGGCCAACCTCAGGATCATAGAACAACAGTTCAAACGGATCGGGTTCGGTCCGGAGACCGTCGTGGCCACCGATATCATTGCTACCGGCAACACGTCAGCGGCGTCCGTCCCGCTCGCGACCGAACGGCTCCGCCGCGAGCACCCCGAATTGAGCGGGAAGACCGCCCTGCAGATCGGGTTCGGCGCCGGCCTGGCCTATGCCGCGCAGGTGGTGATCCTCCCATGAGCCACGACCAAACCCCCAACCTAAGCCTGGCCGCAGGGCCGGCGGCCCATCCGCCGATCACCTAAACACCCAACCGAAACGAGGTAAACCGCATGCCGCAAGACCAAGACACTGTCCTAGAAGGACTCACCGAGATCATTGCCGAAGAGACCGGCCTGGACGCCGCCGCGATCACTCCGGACAAGTCGTTCACCGATGACCTGTTGATCGACTCGCTGACTATGATGACCATTGTCACGCTAGCGGAGGACAAGTTCGGGGTCGAGATCCCGGATGATGAGGTGAAGAACCTCGCCACTGTGCAAGACGCAGTCGATTTCATCGCCGCTGCGGCGTGAGCCGCCCGTGGGCACCGAGCGCGCCGCGTGGCGCCAAATAGTAGTCACTGGCCTGGGCGCCACCACGCCGCTCGGCGGCGACGTGCGCTCCACGTGGGCCGCACTCCTGGCCGGGACGCCTGGGGCGCACACGCTGGACAACACCTGGGCCGCCGACTACGGCTTGACGACGGATTTCGCGGCGACCTTGGCCGTGCCCGCCGCCGAGGTGTTGACGCGCCCCGAACTCCGCCGCGCCGATCCGTCCGCCCAGTACGCCCTGATCGCAGCCCGCGAAGCGTGGGCCGATGCCGGCTTTGCCCCCGTCCGTCAGGCCGATGCCGTGCCCCCTCCCCCAGCCCCGGACCGCGCCACAGGGATGGCCGGCCCGGGTCTTCCGGGCAACCCGACCGCCCCCGCCGCCGCCGTGGTGGATCCGGAGCGGGTCGCCGTGGCGCTAGCGACCGGGATCGGAGGCATCCAAACGATGCTGGCAGCGTGGGACACGGTCAAAGAACGCGGAGCACGGCGGCTGCTGCCACTCACGGTCCCGATGCTGATGCCCAACTCGCCCGCCGCCCATGTGGCGATTGATTTGGGGGCGCGTGGCGGGGCGCATGCCCCGGTCTCGGCGTGTGCTTCCGGCGCTGAGGCGCTGGTCTTAGGCGCGCGGCTGATCCGGGAAGGGCTGGTTGACGTGGTGGTGGCCGGCGGCGCGGAGGCCGCGATTCATCCGCTGACATTGGGGTCATTCGGGAAGATGCAGGCCCTTTCGACCCGCAATGATTCCCCTGAAACTGCGTCCCGGCCGTATTGCGTCACCCGGGACGGCTTCGTCATGGGCGAGGGCGCTGGCGCGGTGGTGCTGGAAGCCGCCGACCACGCTGCGGCCCGCGGAGCGCGGGTCTATGCGGTGCTGGCGGGTGTGGGGTCGGCATCGGACGCGTATGACGTGGCTCCGCCTGACCCGTCCGGGCAGGGGCAACTGCGGGCCATGCGGCTGGCGTTGGCGCAGGCGGGCCCGGCCGCCGCCACGTTGGTGCACGTCAACGCTCATGCGACGGCCACCCCGGCGGGTGACGCGATCGAGGCGCGCGCTATTGTCCAAGCTGTGGCCGAAGCGTTGGGTTCGCGTGAAGCGGCGCTCAATGTGCCGGTCAGCGCCACGAAGTCAATGACGGGCCACCTGTTGGGCGCCGCCGGCGCGGTCGAATCGGTGTGCGCCATCCTGGCGCTGCGCGACCGCCTCGCGCCGCCCACCATCAACCTGAAGGAACTGGATCCTGAGGTGGAATGCCTGGTGACCGGCGCCCAGCCGACCCCGCTGCCGGCAGGGCCCGCCGCAGTCCTCAACAATGCGTTCGGCTTCGGCGGACACAATATGGCGCTGGTCTTCGCTGCGCCCTGACCGGCGCCGGGGGCTAGCCGACCTGGTGAAGCCAGCGGACCGGGGCTCCAGCGCCCGCGTAGCGGAACGGTTCTAGTTCGTCATCCCAGGCTTGACCTAAGGCCAGGTCCAATTGGCGGCGCATCGCGATCAGATCGCCGCCACAGTCCAGCGCCGCGCGAATGCGGTCCTCCGGCACCACGGCGTTGCCGTGGACATCGATCACAGCATGGAAAATACCCAAGGACGGCGTGTGGGACCAACGGCCACCATCAGCCCCGAACGACGGCTCCTCCGTGACCTCATAACGCAGGTGCTCCCAGCCGCGCAAAGCGGAAGCCAGGCGCGCACCGGTGCCCTGCGGCCCCTGCCAGGAGTATTCGGCGCGCAGTGTGCCGGGGGCAGCAGGCTGTTGGGTCCAGTCCATTGACACATGCACGCCAAGGACGTTAGTCACCACCCATTCCACATGCGGGCTGACAGCCTGCGTAGATGAGTGCACGAAGAGCACGCCGCGCGTGATCACACCAGACATCATCAGCCTCCTAGTGTTTGTCCGAGGTGCGTCTTCCCCAACGGCCTCGGCCAACTGATAACTAGGTGACCAACGGAAACGGGTAGCGGCCGCGCGCGGCGCGCTGAGACAATTGTGCCCTAACTCTGCCGCCGCCGCCAGTCCGCTACGGCCCAAATCCCGTCTTTATTTCCCCTCTACAGTTCACGGACTGCCGCCATCGCCTTCTTGCGCATAGCGCGGTCCAAACGATCTAGGTAGAGATGCCCATCCAGGTGGTCAACCTCATGCTGGAGACAACGTGCCATCAGGCCGGTGCCTTCCACCATGACCTCGCCACCATCCAGGTCAGTCCCGACCACCCGCGCGTAATCCGCGCGCTTGGTGGGGAACCACAGGCCCGGGACGGATAAGCAACCTTCGTCGCCATCTTGCGTCGTCTCAGAGAGTTCTGCCAGCTTCGGATTCAAGACGTAGCCCACTTCATCGTCGATGTTGTAGGAGAACGCCCGCAGCAAAACACCGATCTGGTTCGCCGCCAAACCAGCTCGGCCGTCCTGATCGACAGTTTCAAGCAGGTCCGTCACCAGGGCTCTGACGCGGTCATCGACCTCGGTGATCGGCTCGCAGGGGGTGCGCAGCACCGGGTCTCCGATCACCCGGATGTCTCTGATGGCCATGCATTGATTATTCCACGGGTCGCGGGCGGTCTTTCGGACGGAGCAGGACCCCGTTGACAATGTCAATCACCCCACCGACCATCAGGAACACACCAACCACAATCACCAGCGGTAAGAGCGCTGCCACCGGCCACAAGATCACCAGTGCGCCAGCAATCAGCGAAATCACCGCGAACGCAATGGTCCAGCCGCGGCCCTGGTGCCTCGGCGGCAAAGCCGCCAAAGTGACGCCACCCTCAATCAACCAGGCGAAACCAATGATCAGTACCGTGGCGAACAGTCCAAAATCCGGATAGCGGATAGCTATCGCACCCAGCACGGTCAACAGCAACCCGAAGACCACATTGAGGACCCGCACCCCGGCGCTGAACTCCGCATCAGCGGCCCCCACCACAATCCGGGTGACGCCGATAAAGCAGAAAAAGATCCCAACAATCATCGCGAACGCCGTGATGGTCAGGGCCGGGTTGAACAAGATCAGGCCGCCCAGCACCAGCCCGAGTAGCCCGCGGACAATCAGCCAGACCCTCATCCGGCCAACGAATTTCCGCGTCAGATGAAGCCCCGAGCCGATCGGTTCACCCCACGACCGGCCCGCGCCTGCGTTTAGGCCATGCCGACCAACAAACGGCTGCCCAGCCCACGGCTGGGCCCCGGACGCCTGCCCGGCCGATGCCGACCCCCCGGCCGCCTGCCCCGCGTCGGGTTGGCCCCCGGGCACCGGCCCAGCCCACGGCTGGGCCCCAAACGGCCGCATCGGTGGTCTTTCTTCTGTTGTAGTCATGTTTTCCCCTTCGTCATTAGGTCAGCCACGGCCAAGCCGTGGTCGGTGCGCGGCATAGCTTTAGGCCGCACCAGATGATGGACGGTCGGATTCGGCGCGGCCAGCGCCAAAACCTCGCGTTCCAATTCCCGGTCATATCCGGTCATCCGTTCTTCCCGCTGCGCGAGGTGTTCACCCCAGTTCGCCAGCGTGTATTCCTCGACAAACCGGCGCTCATCCGTCACGTCTTGCCACAAATTCCAAGACGACGCCCCCGTCCGCCGCCGCGAGGTCGCCAGGGCGCGCGCCGCTTCGCGGAAGGCCGCCTGCTGGTCCGGCTCTACCTCGTATTCGATCTGGATCTCGACGGGCCCGGCGGAGGCTGGGCGGGCGTCATCGGGCGCGGTGTCTGTCATTGGCGTAACGGACCTATCGAGCGTCCCCTGCGAATCGTAAAGCGGCCAAACATACATGGTGGCCAGGCACATCAGGCTGATCGCGGCCGCCGCCAGCAGCGTCGCGGAGGGCCCCAGGACATCGCCGACCAGCCCCCACAACAACGCGCCCACGCCTTGACCGCCCATGAAAACCACGTTGTAAACCGCCATCGAACGGGCCCGCACCCAGGCTGGCAGGCTCAACAGCATCGCCGTGTTCAGGATCGATAGGCAACCAACCCAGCCGATCCCGGCCACAAACAGCATCACCAACCCCACCGGCACGTCCCGGACCAGCGCAACCACCACCATCCCGACCGCATAAACCGCCGACCCGTAGGACAGAATCGAGTTGTTGCTGAGGTGCCCGCGCAGCCACGGCAGCATCATTGCACCAGCTACCGCGCCGCCGCCGAGCGCCGCCAGCATCAACCCGTAACCGCTCGAATTTAGCTGGAAACGAGTGTGTGCAATCACCGCCAATAACGCCCACAACGCCGACCCAGGGATCACAAACAGCGCCGCCCGCAGCGTGATCCGCCGCACCCCCGGAGCGTTCCGCACATAACGCAGCCCAGCGACGATGGCGGGCGCCAACCCCACGCCCCCATGCCGCTTACCGGTGGTACGCCACGTCGACAACACCACAATCACCGTCAAGAAACTGGCCGTGTTGATCCCGAACACCAGTGCTGGTCCAGACCAGGCAACCAGGGCACCCGCTAGGGCCGGTCCCACCGCCCGGGCAATGTTGATGTTCGCACTCGACAGCGCTGAAGCCGCCAGCAACAAATGGCGCGGCACCAAGTCAGGCTGGATCGCTTGCCAAGCCGGCCCCCCGAACGCAGTCCCACAGCCCAACGCAAAAGTCAGCATCAGCACCACCGCCGGCCCCGCATTGCCCGTCGCCGTCAACACGGTCAACAGACCCGCCGCCAAACACATAAACGCGTTGGAAAAGACCAACACCCAGCGGCGGTCCAGCGAATCCGCCAGCACACCCGCCGGCAGCGACAACGCCAAGACAGGGATGAGCGATGCCGCCGAAACCAGCGCCGTCAACAACGTCGCGTTCGAACTATCCACCAACAGCCACTGGGCACCCACCGACTGCATCCAGCTACCAACATTCGAGACTAGCTGCGCAATCCAGAGCGCACGGAACAGCCCAATGGCGAGTGGTGCCAGCGGTCCGCTGCTTGGCCTTGTGGTTGTCACGCCCTCAGGCTAAGAGCCGCCCAGCCCGGTGGCCCTGGCCACCACCGGGTATCTCAGACTACGAAACGCGCCGCCGCATGCGGCGCGCCGCCAACTCATCGACCGGGGCCGCTTGATCCGTCTCCACCCTGGAACGCTCCGCCGGAAGCTCCGCCAACGTGCCCTCAACCTCCCGCCACACCCGTGAGACGGCAATCCCGAACACACCCTGCCCGCCCTGAACCAGGTCGAATACCTCGTCGGCGTTGGTGCACTCGTAGACGGAAGCGCCATCGGACATCAAAGTCACCGTCGCCAGGTCTTCTACCCCGCGGTCTCGCAGATGCTGCACAGCGGTCCTGATCTGATGCAACGACACGCCCGTGTCGAGTAGCCGCTTGACAATCTTGAGCACCAAAATGTCGCGGAAGTTGTACAGCCGCTGGGTCCCAGAACCAGTGGCTGGGCGAACACTCGGCTCAACCAACCCCGTGCGCGCCCAATAATCGAGCTGGCGGTAAGTGATGCCGGCCGCCCGGCACGCCGTGGGGCCACGGAACCCGACGGCCTCATCGGTGACGCGCTCGCCGAACAGCAAGCCTTGCCGCGCTGTGAGACCGGAATCATCCGTGGCCATGCGTTGTCACCTTCTCTAAGGAACATCCGTTACCGGTTGAACTGCGCCGCCTAGGGCATCGGCGAAGCCGCCCGCTCGGCGCGGTTTTACAACTCCGACGCTAGGCCCGGCCGCCCTTCCGGTCAATCCGCCACGCCGTGCCGCTAACGCGCCAACGCCGGCGACGGATGGAAAGTCAACCGGTACTTACCTATCTGAACTTCGTCCGCCGCTTTGAGGACGGCATCGTCCACCCTCTCACGATTGACATACGTGCCGTTGAGCGAACCCAAATCCCGGACCGTGAAACTAGTTCCACTCCGCTCAAAGGTCGCGTGGCGGCGCGAAACCGTGACATCATCCAAGAAGATGTCTGACTTGGTGGAACGCCCCGCAGTCGTGGAATCTGCGTCCAACAAGAACCGCGAACCCGCGTTCGGTCCACGCAACACCACCAACAAAGCCGATGTGGCTGGTAGCGCCTCGATCGCGGCCTGGGCGCCAGCGCTGAGCCCTTCGCCGAGCGGGACATCCACATCTGATTCGGCGAAGGCACCGATCGCCTGCGTCGATTCGACTCCGTAAGCCCCTGACGGATCCTGGTCCACCATGGTTCACCCCTCCCCAAGCTGTGGCAAATGGCTACCGGCTACTCTAGCGCGGTCGCGTACTCGCCGGCACTGAGAGACTTGACGACGGTGATCTCGAGTTCGTCGTGACGGGTCAGTTCCGAAGAACCACCCAGCGTGCGCACCGCCGCTAACGCGCCACCCGGAATCCCCAGCGCCGTCTCCAACGTCAGCGGATCGCCGATGGCGCGCCACTCGTAAGGCGCCTCAATCTCTTTACCATCAACCAGCAGCACACCAGCTTCCTTGTCCGCAAAATAGCTGGTACCCGTGATGCGTTGCCCGCTCACGGCGATGGCTTCCGCGCCCGCGTTGCGTAGCTCGTCGACCAGCAAATAGGCCGCCGCCGCGATCAGTTTCCGGTCAGGATCATTGACCGTGATGGTCACACCGGGCCCCTTAGCCGGCAGCGTTCCCGCCAGAATCCCGTAAGCTTCAGCCCGCGCCGCTGCCGCCTCTTGAGCTGCTTCGCTTTGCGTCCATGACGTTTGCAACCGGTCACGTTCCGCTTCCAGCGCCCGGTTTTCTTCAGCGAGCTGTTCAGCTTGGGTGTTGAGTTGGTCCAACACCTCGACTAGTTCGTCCTGCCGCAAGTCGCTGAAATCAGCCTGCTCCACCTGTCTGACCTGCGTAGCTGCCGCAAATCCCAGCAGCGCACAGAGCAACCCAGCCGCCACTTGGGCTTTGTTCAGCTTAGGCGACATGGCCCGGCCCAGCCGCCGCCACGCCTCCGAGCCGCGCGCCGCCCGCCCGCTCATGCTTTGAACAGCTTCCGGCGGATGGACGCAGCATTCGAGAAGATCCTGATACCCAGCACCACGATCACCGCCGTTGAAAGCTGCGACCCGACCCCGAGCTGATCCCCTAAGAACACCAGTAGCGCCGCGACCAGCACATTCGAGAAGAACGAAACCACAAACACGCGGTCATCGAAGATACCGTCCAGCAGCGCCCGCGCCGCACCCGCCAATGCGTCGATCGCGGCCACCACCGCGATGGGCAGATACGGTGCCAAGAACGCCGGCACATCCGTCTGGGTGGCGAGCCCTATTGCCACCCCCACCAGTAAACCCAACACTGCGATCAACTGCGCCTCACTCCTTCCTAGCCTTCGGCGCCCGCATTTGGGGCGCCCGGGACAGCCGCGTATTTTAGGGCCGTTGTGGTCAAAGACGCTGGCAATTCCAATCTCTTGACCCGGTCGATCGTGACCGTCGCACCGATGTAGCCCCGCAACAAGGACACCCGGTCCCCCGCTCGGCCCGAGGCCAGCGCGACCTCCATCTCCTCCGCCGGGCCGATCGCCTCAATCAGGTACGGCGTCGCCAACGGCTCGAAGGCGACCTGAATCTGGTCACCGACATCCCTGATCGCAGTGGTCGAGGTGAGCCTGATCCCGCCCACCGCGACCGCCTCAGCGCCGGATTGCCTAAGCGCGCCCACTATCACCCGGATATCACCTGACCGG
>JAITJY010000440.1 GCA_031278675.1 Bifidobacteriaceae bacterium | reverse complement strand
ACGACGCTCTTCCGATCTCTCCTTTTGGGGGACAAAAGTTGTGCCCAGTTTGCCGCACGCGAGGCGCCCGCGTCTATTCGTCTTGCCCCGCAATCAGAACAGACGCAGCGCGTCGCTGTCGGTTCCGCTCAACTCCGCGTAGTCCAAAATGAGGCACTCTAGGCCTCTGTCCTGGGCTAATACCCGCGCCTGGGGCTTGATTGACTGCGCTGCGAACACCCCACGAACCGGGGAGAGGCGTGGATCGCGCCCCAGTAATTCCACGTACCTGGTGAGTTGTTCCACCCCGTCGATCTCGCCGCGCCGCTTGACCTCTACGGCCACGGTTCCCCCATCCGGTCCACGCAGCAACAGGTCTACCGGCCCGATCGCCGTGGGGTATTCACGGCGGATCAACTTGAGTTCAGGTCCGACCCGTTCAACTTGCTGGGCCAGCAGTTCTTGGAGGTGCGCTTCGACGCCGTCTTTGACCAACCCGGGCTCCTCGCCGAGCTCCGCCCTGATGTCTTCCAGGATTTCGTAGATTTGGATGCGCAATTGGTCATCGGTCTTGGCGTGGGCCACCTCCCAGACCGCCTCGACGCCGGCTTCCGCCTCAGCGGTGCTGGGCGCCTGCTCACGGAGTTTGCACGGCGGGTTCATCCAGTTCAGCGGCTTGTATGAGCCGCCGTCGGCGTGGATCAGCACCGAGCCGTCCGCCTTGACCAGGATCAGGCGCCGCGCTAGCGGCAAATGGGCGCCCAACCTACCCGAATAATCCACTGCGCAGCGCGCCACCACCACCCGCATCAGACCAGCCCCGCTGCCGCTTTAGCGGTCAGGACCCGGCGCGCCGCCGCGTCGACCAACGCCGCGAAATCGGGGTCTGAGGCGGCGCGTGACAGCACGCCATCGAGCGCTGTCAACGCGTCGGCGACCCCGCCGAAGCAGGCCAGGTCGCCGCCTGCCTCAATGAACCGGACGGCGCGGTCGCGCGCCGCCACGCCGCTCACCGCCTCAGCGGTCAACGAGTCGGAGATGACCACTCCGTCCCAGCCGAGTTGGCCCCGCAACAGGTCGGTGACCACCGCCTGCGAGAAGGCTGCAGGCGCCGCCGCGTCCAGTTGGCTGTAGGTGGCCAGGGCCACCATGACCATGGTGGGCCGCCCTTCGATTGCCTCAGCGAATGCTTGGACCGCCGGGTCTGACGCGGTGGTAACGGTGTCGGTGATCCCCGCTGCGGCGTAGTCCGTGTTGCCGGTGACCCGGCCCAGGCCGGGGAAATGTTTCAGCGCGCTGCCGACCCCGGCGGCGGCCATGCCGGCGGCGAAGGCCTTCGCGTGGGCGGCGTTCCCGGCCGCATCGAGCCCAAAGTCGCGCTCCAGCGCTCCGATCGGCGCGTTGGATGCCCGGTCCGCCGAATCGACCGTGTCCACGACGGGGGCGAGGTTCAGGTTGACGCCGACGTTGGCGAGCTGCGCCCCCCAGGACGCGGCCTGGCGTTCCAGGTCCGCGACCTCTAGGCGGCCCTGCTCCAGCGCGGGCGGGATGGTCTCGAAGTCCTGGCCAACCAGCCGTTGGACCTGCCCGCCCTCCTGGTCTGCGGCGATCCACAAGCCCACTGGGCCGCTGCGTGCTGCCCGGAACGCCTCCGTGGCCGTGCTGACCGAATCCGCGCCGCGCCAGTTAGGGCCCAACAACAGCACCGCACCCACATGCCGTTCCTTGATCGCCTGGACCACGCTGGCCGTCCCCGAACCGGCTTCCACCGGCGCCATGATGAGTTGGCCGGCGCGTTCTTCCAGGCTCATGCCCGCGAGCAGCGCATCTATGTCCGTGCCCCCGGTGGGATCCGTCGGCGTTGCGGCGGGCGGTGCCGTCTTCGCGTTGTTGGTTGCCGCAGACCCGGCCATGGTCACCGTGGGGGACGCGGGATCGCCGCCCGTACCGCACCCACCCAACGCGGCCAGCAAACCGCCTGCCGCCAACACCCGGACCAGCGCCCGTGCCCCATCTCGCCTCACCGGTCAATTATGGCCCGCCCACCTCCCCGGGGGGGTCGGCTTGAGTAGGGCGGGTCGCTCCCCGCAGGACGATGCCGCCCCGGCCGCCCCAGCCCCGGCGGCGAACAACTAGAAATGCCAACCCCCACCGTTATTGACATAGACCCCCTTGACAACAGGGTCGGCTGGTGCACCCGGCAATAGACCGGTCAGCTATCAGCGGAGCGGCGGCGCACTGTGGCAGCACCAACTCCTACCAAGGCAACAACCACCACCAACACCACGAGGCCCACCCCGGCCAGCCCCCGCGTGTCCGGCACATCCGTCGCCGAACTCGGCGGCTCAACACTCGACCCTTGGGCCACCTTGATCGCGACCGAACCCAAAGGGGTCTCCGCCTGGCCAACCCGGTAGACAAACGCGAGCACATAATCACCCGCTGCCAAACCAGCAGGCAAGGTGATGCTCGCGGCGACATTTCCGGCGTTGTCCGCTACCCACTCCGCCAGCACCGTCTCACCCGGCCGCAACACCGCAGTGACCGCAAGACCCGAATTCGTCCCCGCCAACGAGACCTGAACCGTCCCACCAGGCGCAACAGTCAAGGGCGTCACACCAATCTCAGGAAAATGCAACACCGGCGGAAACGCTGTCACCGTGGGATCAGGGGCCGGTACCACGGCAGCGCCCTCCGCGAACACCAGACTCACCTTATCGAGAGTCGATGGAGGTGTCGCCATCATTTCACTCAACTCAGAATCAGCGGCAGCAAGCGCAATCGCCAGGTCTAGGTCATCCGGAGAGACAGTCGCCGTGACGGTCCCCGTCGCGGCATCATGTCCCGCAGTATGAACCTGAACCATCGGACTAAGGCGCTCAATCACCAAGAGCCCAGCAGCAACCAACGCACCCAACGAAACCGGGCGCGCCACAACGTCGGCGTAGACTCCGCAGGCCTTCAAATCATTTATCTCAGCGGAGCTTAATCCGTGAACACCAATCACCAAACCCTCATCCGTCACCCTCAGATCAACGTACCTGTCACCCAGGTAATCCATGATGGGGTCCACGTCACCAGCTATGATCGGCGTCTCGACGGGGCACACGGCCTCAGCCCAGACTGCTTGATTCACATCAGCAGCCGTAACAGCTAACGCCGGGGTCGCGCCCCCCGCCACGCACGCAGCCAAGACCCCGAATCCGACAGCCCGGTATGCCCTCCGCTTACAATGAACTCCGTTCTTCATCTGTCTCACCATCCGTTTCCGATTTGACTTCGAGTGCCGTAGGTACCAGCACCGGTTCCTGGATAAAGGTATAAACCGCCGTTGGCGTCGCGCGCAACGATGTCAGGCGTCGAGCCCGAGTCAACCGAGACGCCGCCGCTCGCCAATGTGTACGTCGTCCAGCCCGCACCAATCTGGGTGCCACTGCTCACACCGCCAGAGCCAGTTCCGTAATATCGCAGCAGGAGCCCGCCAGAGCTGACACCTAGTAGATCGCGTTTGCCGTCGCCGTTCATGTCGCCACCGGCATAGTGCTTGACCGTGTTCCACCCAGAGCCGATTTGGGTTGACGTTCCAAATCCGCCCGAGCCGTTGCCGCGGTACAGGTACAGTATCCCGGTGGAGGTGTTACGGGCCGCTAGGTCGCTTGTTCCGTCGCCGTCCATGTCGCCTACCACGGCAACATCATACGCTCCCCACCCGGACCCTATCTGCGTACGGCCGGTCTGGAGCCGCCCCCCGCCAGCGGCCTTATACAAGAACATTGCTCCGCCTGAGTCGATAGCAATGAAGTCTCCTGAAACTCCGTCGCCGTTCCAGTCGCCAGCAGCGAACACCCGGTAGGGAGTGAAACTTGTACCTACCTGTCCGGGGGGGTTAGACAGACTGCCATTCGACCATGACGGGTATGCCAGTAGCTTGCCTGAGGCGTCGACCCCGATCACGTCACCGCGGCTGTCGTAGTTCAGATCCGGGGAGACCATTAGCTGGGAGAAGGGGGTGCTGACCGACTCGGGCGGAGGCGCATTCAACCCGGGAGTTAGCACCATAGACGTTGATGAAAGACTCAACGCGGTCGCAATTGGTGTGAAATACATCGTGGTCCCACAGGCATCGCTCACGTCGCGGCTGCCTCCACTCAATATTCCAATGAGCGAAGCAGCGCCGCCATAAGCCTTCTGATACACGGGGCTACCCGAATCGCCCTCGCAAGCCGTACCTTGACCGAGATCCATTTCCGTTAGCGGTAGCTGGTGAGCCGGCATCGATCCACTCGCGGCGTAGTTGATTGGCACGTTGATGGCCGTTATTGAACCGCATGTCTCCGTTTGTGTGGTCGCTCCGAAGAAGCAGATGTTAGCCAAGCCCACCTTGCCGACGCCCTGGCTAGTTGTAGCCCTTGAGGACCCGCCGATGAAGATCGACGGCTCTGTCGTGGACGGAGCCGTAAAGCGCGCGACGTCTCCGTCAATGCTTGTCGGAGTGCCATAGTAGGAACTGTATGAAACGGAGCCGATGCCAGAGCCACCGAAAGCGACAGTCGCCCCAGATGGTGCGCAGTGCCCTGCCGTCAACACAAACGGTGTCGCGGCCGCGTCCTTGACCAGCGCGTTCGATGTGCAACCAAACCCATTGGAGAAGGACACCAACTTTCCTGCCTTAAGGGGACTGGACGTCAGCGAATCAGCGGGTACGGCCGGATGGCCTTCGACAACCACCACGGAGAACTCGGATGGCACGCCCCCGACGACACCGTCTGCGGCCAGAGGGTTGGACTCGACACTGTCGCGAACCATCTGCACTAAGTCGGCTTCTACTACGATTTGGATCGATCCGGTCGCATAATCAGGCCGCACCAGCGCTAGCTGTTCGGCAAAGCGGTCGGCCGCTGCCAGCGCCATAGCGTCAATCACTGCTGCCTTGATCGGTCTGGATACAACATCAGCGTTGGCGACGTCAGCGAGAGTCGCCGCAATCAGTTCGGCTTCGTCGGGTTGCAAGTCGTAGACGCCTACGACGAAGCGGTTCTCGTCGGGGTTGATGCTGATGTCAACCAAGCGGTCCCCCAGTAGTTCCTGTGCCGCATCCTCGAAGAGTGGCACCAACGCCGCAG
>JAITJY010000390.1 GCA_031278675.1 Bifidobacteriaceae bacterium | reverse complement strand
CCCACCCGCCGCGCCCGCCCCGCCGACGAGTGCAACTCCGGGTCCGACAATTGCCGTCCCAGAGATTCGTGCTCTTCCAGCAGCGGAGCCAAACTCCGCGCGAAGTCCGTCACGTCCCGCTCCCCTCGCTACCGCCCACCGCAACTCCCATTAGACAGTGCCGCCCTTCCCGTTCGCGTCCCCCGCCCCGGGCCGCGCAGGTACACAGCCCCTGTCCGATGCCGTCCCCCCAGCCAGCGCCCCACCCCCCGACTGTAGAGGGCCGGGCCGCCGCCGGGTCGCGTCCCCCGCCCCGGGCCGCGGGTTGCCTGGCCCCTGCCCGATGCCGTCCCCCCAGCCAGCGCCCCACCCCCCGACCGTAGAGGGCCGGGCCGCCGCCGGGTGCCGGCGCCGCGAGCGGACGGCAGCGGCGGAGGGCGGGTGCGTGCGAACCGGGATGCGCCACGGCCTATTTGGTTGCCGCAGCCTGGCGCTTGCCGTAGCGGGCCTCGAACCGGGCGACGCGGCCGCCGGTGTCCAGGATCTTCTGCTTGCCTGTGTAGAACGGGTGGCAGGCCGAACACACATCGGCATTGATCACGCCGCTCGTCTTGGTTGACCGCGTCTTGAAAGTGTTCCCGCAAGTGCAAGTCACAGTTGTCTCGACGTACTGCGGGTGGATGTTCTTCTTCATTGGTTTCTCCTCGTCTTGGTCCCGGGTCGCCGCCTCGCCGGCGGCGTGAACCGGAACACCTCAGGTATTCTGCCAGAACGCGGCCACCCGCGCGTTTATTCCGGTGAACCGGGGCTGGGCCCAAGGCGCCGGACGGAGCCCCGAGCGGCGCGGGCAGCCACCCAACAAACGATTCCGCGCCGGTCTTTGAAGCGGACCGCAACCCCAGACATCTTGCAACCTGGTCCAGCTAACCTGGTCTGTTAGACTCCCTGGATGACCATCCAGTTGAACATCCAGGACGCCAAAGCCAAGCTGTCCGAATTAGTGGTGCAGGCCCAGGCCGGTCAAGACGTGGTGATCGCGCGGGCAGGCGTTCCCCAGGTGCGCCTGACACCGGTCGCTGCGCCAGGTGAGCGGGAACTCGGCTTCATGCCGAACCCCGGCTCAGAGGAGGCGGCGGCGCCCCTCAGCAAATCGCACCTGCGCGACTGGTACGGCGAATGAGGCACGGCAAATGAGGCACGGCAAATGAGGTACGACGAATGAGGTACGGCAAATGAAACTGCTCGCGGATACGCACGCGCTCTTGTGGGCCATCCAAACGCCCGAGCGGCTCGGCCCCGCCGCCATCGCCGTAATCAAGGACTCCTCCAACACGGTGATGGTGTCCAGCGCCACAACCTGGGAGTTAGGCATCAAAGCCAAGACCGGCAAGCTCCCCGAGGCGCTGCCACTCCTGGCGGATTACACTGGCGCACTGCGCCGCCTTGGCGCCACCACCACCCCGATAACCGACCAGGATGCGCTCTTGGCCGCCAGCCTGCCGTGGGCGCACCAGGATCCGTTCGACCGGATGCTCGCCGCCCAGGCGCTCACCCGCAACCTGGTCCTGGTGTCGCGCGACGCCGCCTTCGACCGGGTCCCCGGCCTGCGCCGCATCTGGTAGCACGGTCAAGCCGACCCGGCGGGTGGCCCGCCGGGCGCATCGGGGCCGGTCAGGACACTAGCCGAGATCCGGTGTGGTCTTGTTGACCTGCATCAAGAACTCAGCGTTGGAACTCGTCTTGCGGAGGCGCTCCAACAGCAATTCGATCGCCTGCTGGAGGTCAAGGGCGCTGAGCACGCGACGCAGTTTCCAGGTGATCTTGAGTTCGTCGTTGCCAAGCAACCACTCCTCGCGGCGGGTGCCGGAGGCGTCAACATCCACCGCCGGATAAATCCGCTTGTCGGACAGCGAACGCGACAGACGCAGCTCGGAGTTGCCGGTGCCCTTGAACTCTTCGAAGATGACCTCATCCATCTTGGAGCCGGTCTCCACCAGGGCGGTAGCGAGGATCGTCAGCGAACCGCCGCCCTCAATGTTGCGGGCCGCGCCGAAGAACTTCTTCGGTGGATACAGCGCTGAAGAATCGACGCCGCCGGACAAGATGCGCCCCGAGGCTGGGGCCGCGAGGTTGTAGGCGCGGCCCAGCCGCGTGATCCCATCCAGCAAAATCACCACGTCATGCCCGAGTTCCACCAGCCGCTTGGCGCGCTCAATGGACAGTTCCGCCACGATCGTGTGGTCCGAGGCAGGCCGGTCGAACGTGGAAGAAATCACCTCACCCTTGACTGATCGCTCGAAGTCGGTGACCTCCTCGGGGCGTTCATCAACCAGCACCACCATGAGGTGAACCTCGGGATTGTTGGTCGTGATCGCATTGGCAATGGCCTGCATCACCATGGTCTTGCCCGCCTTCGGCGGCGAGACAATCAGCCCACGTTGGCCTTTGCCGATGGGGCTGACCAGGTCAATCACTCGGGTTGTGAGGTTTTCGCTAGTCGTTTCGAGCCGGAGGCGCTCCTGCGGGTAGAGCGGGGTGAGCGACGCGAATTCTTTACGGCCGCGCGCCTCTTCCGGACTCATCCCGTTGATCGAATCGAGCCGCGCCAACGCCTTGAACTTCTGCTGGCGTGACTGGTGTTCCCCCTCGCGGGGTTGCCTGACCGCACCGACGATCGCGTCGCCCTCGCGCAGTCCTGCCTTGCGCACCTGACCCAGCGACACGTACACGTCGTTCGGGCCGGGTAGGTAGCCCGAAGTGCGGACGAACGCGTAGTTGTCCATCACATCCAGGATCCCGGCGACTGGGATCAGCACATCGTCTTCCTGGATTTCGGGTTCTTCGACTGCGGCGACCTCTGCCGCTCCCCGTTGGCGAGCCTTGCGGTCGCGGTAACGGTCGCGCCGGCCGCGCCGCCGTCCGGCCCGGTCGTCATCGTCGCTTGAAGTGCGGTTTTGCTGGTTGGATTGGTTTTGTTGCCCGGAGCCTGAGCGGTCCTGACGGCCACCCTGGTTGCCCTGCCCGGACTTGCCCGATTGGCTGGTTTGGCCGCCGCCGCCTGATTGGTTGCCTTGGCCGGTGCCCCCGTCGCGGCGCGCCGCCTCTGGCCGTTCGGGCTGGTCGGAGCGCGAGACTTCGCCGGGCGCACCGGCGGCTGATCCGGCGCGGCGCGCCCGCCGTTCGCCGCTGGCCGCTTCGAGGTCCAGTTTGACGAGGCTTGCGGCTTCGGCGGCCCGGGCTGCCCGCTCGGCGGCATCGTCGGAGGTGGCTCGCCGGGGGCGCCGGGTGCCGGCATCGCTACGGCTGCCGGTTTGGTCGCCGCCCGCAGGTGCGCCACCCACGGACGATGCCGCCGAAGAGCCACCCGGGTCCGGCGCCCGCCCCGCACTGGGCGCGCTACCGGACGCACTTTCGGGGCGCTCAGGGGCGCTGGACGCGCCTGAAGTTGCGCCTGAAGTTGCGCCTGGTGGACGGCTGGGCGCCGGGTCGGTGCCCGCAGGCGCGGCCGCCGGGCCTCCTGGCGGACCGGCCTGCGCACCGGCCTGCGGACCGGTCGGGGTTAGGCGGGCGCGGCCCGAGGCGGCACCGGCTGACTTGGCGCGGCCGGTAGAGCCACCTGAGGCTGCGCTGATCGCGCTGACCAATTCTGCCTTGCGCATACGTGAAGTACCCCGAACGCCCATTGACGAGGCGAGCGACTGCAACTCTTGTACGCGCATCGAGTCGAGAGGGGGCAGCTTAGCGTTTTTGGTTGTCACTGAAGAACCTTTATCTGTCGGTGGGCGGACCTGTGGGTGTGCGGAAAGAGCATCACCAACTTGAGTCCTGGATTGAGCGACAAGTTAGGCCTCTCATAAGGCCTCGTACCGCGCTCGACACAGAATCTTAGCACCATCTCCGGCCAATCCGAACGCGACACGCGACCGAGCACCCAAGCTGTCCCCGCCCGGCCCCCCCGGACCACGGTCCGCCGGCCCGACCGCACTGCGCCCGTGCGCAGGCTGCAGCCTGCGCCGCCGCCGACCGGTCCAGGCGCCCGGACGGGGCTAGAAGGACTCGAGCAGGTCAGGCAGGTTGGCTAGGACGCAGTCGGCGCCGGCGGCCCGCAGGGCGGCGGCACCGACGCCCCGATCAATCCCAACAACCCAACCGAATCCGCCCGCCCGGGCGGCTTCCACGCCCGAGAGCGCATCTTCCACCACAGCCGCTTGAGCTGGCTCAAACCCCAGTTGGTCCGCAGCATAACAATAGGTTTCAGGAGACGGTTTGCCGATCAGGCGCTCACGGGCAGCCAGGACGCCATCGACCACCAACTCGAAACGGTCCGCCAGGCCAGCCGCCTCCAACACCGGCACAGCGTTCTTCGATGAAGACACCACCGCCAAACGCATCCCCGCCGCCGCGAGGCCATCCAAAACGGCCTCGGTGCCCGGATAAGGCGCAATCGGCTCACGCGCCAAGATGCAGGCGAACGCAGCATTCTTCTGATTCCCGAGCGCCCCGATCGAACCGATCCCCGGTGGATCCCCGATCGAGCCCAGCGGCAAGCTCAACCCCCGCGATTCCAGGACACTTACGACCCCCTCAAACCGCGGCTTACCGTCGATATAACGGAAATAGTCATCCTCGCAATAGGGTTCGGCCACGCCTTTGCGTTCAAAAAACGCCCCGATCGTGGCCGCCCACGCCCGGCGGTGCAACTCTGCGGTCGGAGTCAACACCCCGTCCAAGTCAAATAGGTAGGCGCCGATGCGTTGACCTGCTCGCTCCACCATTCCTCCTGCTATCTTGCCGTCCGAGTTCTTCTAGCCGTCCGAGTTCGTCTAGCCGTCCGGGTTCTTCTAGCCGTCCGAGTTCTTCTAGCCGTCCGAGTTCTTCTAGCCGTCCGGGTTCTTCTTGCCGCCCGGGTTCATCTTGCCGTCCGGGTTCTTCTTGCCGTCCGGGTTCTTCTAGCCCGCCGATTTCAGCGGTGGGCGTTCCCTCAAGCGCGCGACCGTCCCGCCGTGAGCCGCCAAACCCACAGCCCGCCAGCGCCAGCCGGCCGGCTCAGGGACCGCGCCCGGATCGGTGGTCAACACCAGGACAGATGGTCCAGCCCCAGAGATGACCGCGGCCAGACCTTCACGCCGCAGCGCCGCCACCAACTCAGCCGTGCGCGGCATCACTTCAGAGCGGTACGGCTGATGCAACCGGTCCTCGGTCGCCTCCAACAACAAGGCCGGCTCCACGGTCAACGCGTGGACCAGCAGGGCCGACCGGGACGCATTGAACACCGCATCGCGGTGCGGGACACGCTCCGGCAGGGCAGCGCGGGCCACCGCTGTCGCCACAGTAAAATCCGGGAGCAACACAACCGCCCGCACATCAGGATGAACCGCCAAGTGCGCGGCCCGCGGCGTGTGATAATCCGCACCCATCCAAGCAATTGTCGCTCCCCCGAACACAGCGGGCGCAGCATTGTCCGGATGCCCCTCAAAATCGGTCGTCAAAGCAAACACCCGGCCAGCATTCATCGCCTTCGGGTTCTCGATCAGCCCCCGAGCGATCAACGCACCCGCCGCCACCGCCGAAGCAGACGACCCAAGCCCCTTCGACTGCGGGATCGCGTTCAAACAATCCAGTTCCAAACCAACCGGAGGCGCCCCCGCCACCTCCAACGCGCGGTGAGCAGCCCGCACCACCAAATGACGGGAATCTTCCGGGAGCACACCAGCGCCCTCCCCTCGCACCCGCACCCGCGTGGGCCCGGGAACAGCCCGGGCCTCAACCTGATCCCACAAATCCAGCGCCAAACCCAGCGAATCGAACCCCGGCCCCAGGTTTGCGCTGGTGGCGGGCACCTTGACCAGCACATGGTCCGCCACGAAACGCACGGCTGTCAGACCCCCTCGACCCGGATCACATCCACCACGCTCGCCACGGTCGCCTCACGCCGCAGCGCCTGCGCCACCCGCTCCAAAGACCGCTCCGGCGCCTGATGGGTCACCACCGTCAGCGTCGCCAACTCCACCCCGTTCGACCCGTCCCCGGCCGTCTGCCGGACCGTCTCGATGGACACACCCTCCGCCGCGAACACACGGGAGACCCCCGCCAGCACACCAGGTTGATCCTTGACGAACAACCGGATCTGGTACCGCGTCGACGCCTGACCCACGGGCAGAGCCGGCAACGCCAAATACGCCGATTCTCCCGGCCCTAAACTCCCATCAACACGGTGGCGCGCCACGGTCACCAGGTCACCCACCACGGCCGATGCCGTCGGGCGGCCCCCAGCCCCATGCCCGTAAAACATCAACTCACCGGCCGCTTCCGCCTCCACATAGATCGCGTTGAAAGCCCCGTGAACCGAAGCCAACGGATGGCTCAGCGGCACCAAGGACGGATGGACCCGGGCGATCACGCCCGCCGATCCTTTGCGTTCCACAATCGCCAACAATTTCACAACATGACCGGTCGCGCCCGCCGCCTCCACACTCGCCGCAGTAATCTGACCGATCCCCTCGCGGTACACCTGATCAGCGGATACTCTGGTGTGGAACGCCAAGGAGGCCAAGATCGCGGCCTTGGAAGCGGCATCGTACCCTTCGATATCCGCCGTCGGATCGGCTTCGGCATAACCGAGGCGCTGGGCCTGACGCAGGGCCTCCCCAAAATCCAAACCCTCCAACGTCATCCGGTCCAAGACGTAATTGGTGGTGCCATTGACAATCCCCAAAACCCGCGTGATGGTGTCCCCCGCCAACGATTCGCGGATCGGGCGCAAAATAGGGATAGCCCCGCCCACTGCGGCCTCGAAATAGATCTCGACCCCGGCGGCGCTGGCTGCGGCATACAACTCGGGCCCGTGGAGCCCAAGCAGAGCCTTGTTGGCGGTCACCACCGACGCCCCGGCACCAATCGCGGCCAGGATAGCACTGCGGGCCGGCTCAATCCCGCCCATCAACTCCACCACCACATCAGCCCGTTGCGCCAGCGCCAAAGCGTCCCCCGTCAACAACGTCCGGTCCAAATCCAAGTTCCCGGGCAAGGGGTCCGCCGGGTCCTTGACAGCCACCCCGACCAGTTCCAGCGGCGCTCCGATCCGGGACGCCAAATCCGTGGCGGACGCCTGCAGCAAGCGCACCACCTCGCTGCCCACGGTGCCACAACCAAGCACGCCGATCCGCACAGGCCCACGAGTCTTATTCAAATCCAACTCCTTCAGTCAGGCTTGTTCCTAGTGGCTTAGCCTCGATCCACTAATCCTCGCCTACTGCGCCGCTCGCTACCGCAGTTGTCGGCAGATCAAGGCTCCGGGCGGTAATCCACCGCTAAGCGTACAGGTCGCGCGCCAAGAGGTCTGCCTGGGTCTCACGTCTGACCAGCACGTTAGCCAAGCCGTCCCGGACCGCCACGATGGGTGGGCGCGGCACCTGGTTGTAGTTCGATCCCATCGAGTGGCAATATGCGCCGGTCACAGGCACAGCGAGGATATCCCCGGCGGCTATGTCGGCCGGGAGATACTCGTCTTCGACCACAATATCGCCCGCTTCACAATGCACCCCGACCACCCGAGCCAAGCGCGGCGGGGCGGCGGAGCGGCGTGACGCCAACGTGGCCGAATAGTCCGCGCCGTACAGCGCCGTGCGGATGTTGTCACTCATGCCGCCGTCCACACTGACATAGAGCCGTTTCCCTCCGCCAGGGATGGTGACTTCCTTGACCACACCAACCGTGTAAATGGTGATTCCGGCAGGACCGGCGATGGCGCGCCCCGGCTCCACGCTGACATGCGGCACCCCGATCTTTTCCCGCTGGCATTCGCGGGCCACCAGGTCCGCCATGCCCTGCGCAATCTCCGGGATGGGCATTGGGTCATGGCCCGTGGTGTAAGCCACACCGAAGCCGCCGCCCAGACCCAGTTCTGTTAGTGGCCCGCCAAGGCTGGCGTCGAGCAACGCAGTGAATTTGACGAGCCGCCTGATCGCTTGAGCAAACGCCTCAACGTCGAAGATCTGCGATCCGATGTGCGAATGGATGCCCAAGAACTCGATGTGCGGCGCTGCGGCGGCCCGGCGCGCACCCTCCATCGCCTGGCCGTCCGCCAGCGACAGCCCAAACTTCTGGTCCTCATGTGAGGTCGCGATGAACTCATGGGTGTGCGCCTCGATCCCGATTGAGCAGCGTAGCTGCACCGGGGCCACCGTGGAGGTGGCTGCTGCGATGCGTTCAACCTGGTCAATCTCCTGGAGTGAATCGACCACGATCCGGCCCACACCGGTGGCCAGTGCCCGCTCCAAGTAGGCGTCCCGCTTGTTCGACCCGTGCACCGTGATCCGATCGGGCGGCATCCCGGCGCGGGTGACAATCTCCAATTCGCCGGCCGAACTCACATCGACCGCCAGGCCGTCTTCGACCAGCCAGCGGGCTATCCCGACCGTGATCAGTGCTTTCGAGGCGTAGTGCACCCTGGCCCCGGCGAGGTCCGCGAACGCGGTAGCAAACGATTCCTTGAATTCGGTCGCCCGGGCCCGGAAGTCTGTTTCATCGACCACATAGGCGGGGGTGCCAACTTGGGCTGCTAGATCCGTGACGGTGATCCCGCCGACTTGGAGCACGGCATCGTCCTTCTTGAAGGCGGTGCGCGGCCAAAGCGGCTGGAACAGTGCGTTCACGTCGGCGGGGACCTCCAGCCAGGCGGGGGCAGGGATGCCAGCGTGCAGGGCGCCGGCTTCGTGGGTGGGCATGTCACATCCTTTCCGGGGCGCTCACGCCGAGCAGGCCGAGGCCGTTTGCGAGGACTTGGCGCACCGCGTCATTCAACCACAGGCGGGTGCGGTGGGTGGCGGTGATCGGCTCGCCTACCAGCGGAATCACCCGGCATTGGTCGTACCACTTGTGGTAGGCGGAGGCGAGTTCTTCGAGGTAGCGGGCAATGCGGTGCGGTTCGCGTAGTCCGGCCGCTTGCACGATGACGCCCGGGAAGCTTGCCAGCACGCCCAACAGTATTGCTTCCGACGGGTGTTCCAGGGTTTGCGGGGCGAACCCGTCAGCCCGGTTGACACCGGCCGTGGCCGCTTTCCGGCCCACCGAACTGGTCCTCGCGTGCGCGTATTGCACGTAATAGACCGGGTTTTCATTGGTCTGCGACGCCCACAAATCCAGGTCAATCTCCAGCGGCGAGTCGATTGAAGAACGCACCAACGCATAGCGGGCACCATCCACACCGATCGCCTCCGTCAAATCCTCCAAAGTGACCACCGTGCCAGCGCGCTTCGACATTTTGACGCGTTGGCCGCCTTGAGCCAAGAACACCATTTGCCCAATCAGGACCTCGACGGCTTCAGGCTGATCCCCTAGGGCTTCGGCGGCCGCTTTGAGCCGCGCAATATAGCCGTGATGATCCGCTCCGAGCAGATAAATTGCAAGGTCAGCACCCCGGGCGCGTTTATCTTTGAAATACGCAATATCTGCCGCAATATAGGCCGGTGTCCCGTCTTGCTTAATCACTACCCTATCGCGGTCATCCCCGAATGTGGTGGACGCGAGCCACCAGGCGCCGTCCTTTTCATAGAGGTGACCACCGTGCTTCAGTTGCTCAATTGCCTGGGCCACAGCACCGGATTCGTGAAGTGATTGCTCGTGGAAATAAACGTCGAAATCAACCCGGAAATCGTGGAGCGTGCGTTTGATCTCGGGGAACATTGCGGCAACACCGCGTTCGCGGAAGGCCTCCAATTGGGCCGGCGGCTCCAATTCCAAGATGGTGCGGTCTTGGCGGACAATCGAGTCCGCCAACTCCTGGATATAAGCGCCACCGTAGCCGTCTTGGGGCGTGGGTTCGCCGTGAGCCGCAGCGAACAGCGACTGAGCGAAGCGGTCAATTTGGGCTCCGTGGTCATTGAAGTAATACTCCTTGGTCACACTAGCCCCCTGGGCGGTAAAAGCCCTGGCCAGCGTGTCGCCGACGGCGGCCCACCGGGCCCCTGCCAGATGGACGGGGCCGGTCGGGTTCGCGGAGACAAACTCAATGTTGATGTGCTGACCGGCCAGGTGCGTGCCCCAGCCGTAGGCCCCGCCCGCCCGGACAATTTCTTGGGCGAGGGCCCCGGCAGCGCCTTTCGCCAAGGTCAGGTTGATGAACCCGGGGCCGGCGATTTCAACGGCGGCGATGGCGGGGGCGCGTTCGATATACGGTTTGAGGACCTCAGCCAGTTGCCTGGGCGCCAAGCCCGCCCGCTTGGCGTTGCGGAGGGCCAGGTTGGTGGACCAGTCGCCGTGGCCTTGCCCGCGGGGGCGTTCAACCTTGATCTCGCAGTCCGGTCCGCCCTGGTCAAATGCCACAGCGCCGTCTGCGACGGCTGCGGCGATGGCCCGCGCCAACAGTTCGCTCAGTTCCTTAGGAGTCACCGGGCAATGGTACAAGGCCGACCGAGTCTTGACTCCAAGCTATTGCCGTTTACGGCCGTGGCACATCTTGTACTTCTTGCCGCTGCCGCACGGGCAGGGTTGGTTCAGGCCCGTGCCGGGGTAGGCCTCGCCCGCTTGTTCGGCGGCTGCGGCTGCGGTCCGGGCGGCGGCGCCGCCTTGGACCCGGCGCACCACCGGAGCAGCGCCACCGTCCTGGTCAGGGGCCGAATACTGCAGGGCGCCGGGGGCGGGCGGGGGCGCTTCAAGGCCCTTGGCCACGACCCGGGCCGCCGCCGCCGAACCGAGCGTGGTGGTCTGGCGCGCGGCGCCGGCGTTCTTCCCGGTCGACTGAGTCCGCTGGCCTGTCTGGCCCGCCCGCGTTCCCTTCGCCGCGCGCTGCTTGCCCTGGGTGGGCTGTGCGCTCCTCCGCGCCTGATCCGCCTGGCCGGTGGGGCCGCCTGCGGCGGACCCGGCGGGGCTGGCCGCCGCTGCGGGCACGGTGCCGGACGCAGTGCCGGACGCAGTGCCGGACGCAAGCCGGGTACCGGGCGCTGTACCAGGGGCGGATGCGGGCGCGGCCCCTGGGGCGGGTTCGCGCACAACCTCGAGGTTGAACAGGTAGCCGACCACCTGTTCTTTGATCGCCTCGTCCATCGACTGGAACATGCGGTAGCCCTCACGTTGGTATTCGACTAGCGGGTCGCGCTGCGCCATCGCGCGGAGGCCAATGCCCTCTTTAAGGTAGTCCATCTCGTAAAGATGTTCGCGCCACTTGCGGTCCAACACAGCGAGCAGTACACGGCGCTCCAGGTCCCGCATCACATCACTGGTAAGTTCCGCCTCGCGGGTCTCATAGGCGAGATGGATGTCCGCCTTGAGTTCGCGCTCCAGCAGTGCTGCGGTCAGGGCGCGTTTCGACCCGACCTCCGCGATCAGGTCATCTGCGGTGATGGTGGCCGGGAAGACCTCCTTCAGGCCGGCCCACAACACGTCCAGGTCCCATTCTTCGGGGGCTGCGGCGGCCACGGCGGGCCGCACAAAGCTCTCGACGACATCGTCCAAGAAACCCTGGATGCGGTCCTCGATATCTTCGCCGTGCAAAATAGCGCGGCGCACGGAATAAACCACAGAACGTTGGTTATTCATCACGTCGTCATACTTCAACACGTTCTTCCGGATCTCGAAGTTCGTGGCCTCCACCTGCGCCTGGGCAGAAGCAATCCCACGGGTCACCATTTTCGATTCGAGCGGCAAATCATCCGGGAATCCGGTCATGGTCATGACACGTTCGGTCAGGGCTGAGTTGAACCGCCGCATCAAATCATCTTGGAGAGACAAATAGAAGCGGGATTCACCGGGGTCGCCTTGGCGGCCGGACCGGCCGCGCAACTGGTTGTCGATCCGCCGCGATTCGTGGCGTTCCGTGCCGAGCACATAAAGACCGCCGAGGCCCACCACTTCTTCGTGTTCCGCCGCAACGGACTCCTTGGCGGAAGCCAAGGCCGCAGGCCAGGCCGCTTCATATTCGGTGGGATTCTCGTCGGGATCCAGTCCCTGCCCCGCGAGGGCCTGGATAGCGCGGTGCTCGGCGTTGCCGCCCAACATGATATCCGTCCCGCGCCCCGCCATGTTGGTGGCCACCGTAATAGCGCCCTTGCGCCCGGCCTCCGCGACGATCTCCGCTTCGCGGCGGTGCTGTTTCGCGTTCAATACCGAGTGCGGAATGCCCTTCTTCTTCAGCAAACCTGACAAGTATTCGGATTTTTCGACCGATGTGGTGCCCACCAACACCGGCTGACCTTTGTCATAGCGTTCGGTGATGTCGCTCACCACAGCATCCCATTTGCCTGATTCTCCCTTGTAGACCAGGTCCGGCTGGTCAAGGCGGATCATTGTCATGTTGGTGGGGATCGGCACCACGCCAATTTTGTAGGTCGAAGCGAACTCGGCGGCTTCGGTTTCGGCTGTGCCGGTCATCCCGGACAGCTTCTTATACAACCTGAAATAGTTCTGCAGGGTAATGGTGGCCAGCGTCTGGTTTTCGGGTTTGATTTCGACGCCCTCTTTGGCTTCGATTGATTGGTGCATGCCCTCGGAGTAGCGCCGGCCAGGCAAGACCCGGCCAGTGTGCTCATCAACAATCAGCACTTCCCCGCGCAGCACAACATAGTCCTTGTCAAGGTGGAACAGTTCCTTAGCACGGATCGCGTTATTGAGAAACCCAACCAGCGACGTGTTGACCGATTCGTAAAGATTGTCAATACCAAGGTGGTCTTCGACCAGCTCAATCCCGGACTCGAGGACCCCGACGGTGCGCTTCTTCAAATCCACTTCGTAGTCTTCGCCTGGTTTCATGATCCGGGCCAACCGGGCAAATTCCGCATACCACTTGTTAACATCGCCCTGAGCCGGCCCTGAAATAATCAACGGCGTCCGCGCTTCGTCAATCAAGATCGAGTCCACCTCATCCACGATCACATAATTGTGGCCGCGTTGAACCAGGTCATCGGCTTTCCAGGCCATATTGTCGCGGAGGTAGTCGAACCCAAATTCATTGTTGGTGCCATAGGTGATATCACAGGCGTATTCCCGCCGCCGTTCAGCGGGACTCTGCCCCACCAAGATGCAGCCGGTGGTCAACCCAAGGAAACGAAATACCCGGCCCATCAACTCGCTCTGGTATGAGGCGAGGTAGTCGTTGACCGTAACGATGTGCACGCCATCGCCGCTCAATGCGTTCAAATAAGCTGGAAGCGTGGCAACGAGGGTCTTGCCCTCACCCGTCTTCATTTCTGCGATATTGCCAAGGTGGAGGGCCGCGCCACCCATGATCTGGACGTCGAAGTGGCGCTGGCCTAAGGTGCGCTGAGCTGCCTCACGGACCGCAGCGAAGGCTTCGGGTAGCAGGTCATCAAGCGTCTCGCCTTGGGCGTGGCGCTCCTTGAACCGCCCGGTTTCTTCTTTCAGCTCTTCATCCGACATATCATGAAAGGCTGGCTCCAGGGCGTTTACCTGCTCAACTATCCCTTGCAGGCGGCGCAGCACTTTGCCTTCGCCCATGCGCAGGATCTTGTCCATCAAACCGGCCACATCATCTGCTTTCCCTTGAAATCCAACTGGTGTGGCCCCCGCTGCTAGCGCCGGCTAATTGGCGGGGGTTGTCTCCAAGCGCAACACGCCGTAGGTCCAGCCGTGCCGGTGGTACAACACCGACGGCAGGCCGGAAGCCTGGTCGACGAACAAGAAGAACGGGTGACCCACCAACTCCATCTCGTAGATCGCCTGCTCAACGGTCATGGGTGCCGCCTGGTGCACCTTCTCGCGGATCACCACTGGTGAGTCCGCCAGGACTGATTCTTTGACGCGCGGTGCGGCCGACTCTGGCGTGGTGTCTGGGAGCACCTCCGCTTCGAGGACCTCGGGCGGCGCCAGGACTGCGGGCGCGTCGGTCACTCCCGAATCGCTTTGTGCCAGTGCCTGGTCGAAGGCTTGGGCTTGGCGGCGGGTCATCTTGTGTTTGGATTTGCGCCGGTCCTTGGCGCGCCGCTCTTGTTGCATCAGCTTGCCCATCGCCACATCGAAGGCCGAGAAGACATCTCCGGCGGAGGCTTCTGCCCTGATCACGGGTCCTTTTCCGCGTACGGTGATCTCGACGGTCTCCGCGATCTCGGCCATGCGCGGATTGTTTTCATGCACCACCTCGACCTGGACCAGTTGGGCTTGCGAGTCATATTGGGCGATCTTGGCAAGCTTGGTAGAAGCGAACTCACGGAACCGCTCGGGAATCTGAGAATGGCGGCTGGCTACGACAATATCCATTCCACCTACGTTAGCCGATCCGCCGCCCTGCTCGGCCCGCCCGGCGCCGGACGGCCCAACCAACTGCCGCAATTCCCGAGGTCCGCATCCCCCGCCTCCCGTCCTGGGAATCCGGTGAATAGACGGATCTCCTCCCCTATCTGTGGGTGATTTGGGGTGTTTTCGGGGTTGGCTTAGGGTGTTTTCGGGGCCGGTTTGGGGTGTCGTAGGAGGCTTGGTTTGGTTTGTAACAGTTGCGCTACAAAAGGTTATGGTCGAACGGTCGTCGGTGTAGGATAGAGGTGTGTTCTCCCTCCTGTAACCCGAGTGGTACGGCTCCCCAATCCGGGCGCGGGGCCACCCCCGCCGAGACCCCCGCTTGGGTGGCCCCGGGAGTGGATACGCCCCGGCCGCCGCATGTTGGTGGCGGGGAGAGCCCAATGGCCGCTGGGGTTGAACCCAGTCGCGCGCGCCGTGCGGGCGACCCGACTGGTTGGGCGGTCCCGGGAGTGGATGTGGCCCGGCCGGAGTGTT
>JAITJY010000304.1 GCA_031278675.1 Bifidobacteriaceae bacterium | reverse complement strand
CGCAAACACCCGCCGCGAGCAGCGCGCACCACTCAAGCCCCGCCTTGCAGAACGATTCAATGTAGATCTGGTAGTCACGACAGCCTCCAATGCAATTTGAGAGGGAAGCCAGCGCAATGCCGACAGTCCCCGGAATAATTGACTCAGAACGGATAGAGGGCGCCGGCCACGGTCAGCGACGGCCTGACCGGCCATGGCCCACAAGCTACTACTGGATGGAGAGCTTCACAATAGGGCGGCGAGAATCCTCACGAATCCTTCACAATGTCCCATGACCGGACAGCGGGCGCGGCCGCTGACATGCGGCGCCTGCGGCTCAGCAAGACGGTGTTACGGCCTTGAACGCCACCACATCCGCATCAGTGATGCGGCCCTGCGCCGAAAGGTAGGGGTACATCACGGAGGACGGGTCAGCGGAGTGGCCCAGACCCAGTGCGTGGCCCAGTTCGTGCAGAACTACCAGCACAGCCTGGTCCTCGTTGGAAGCCAAAGCCGCAGAGAAAAACGGCTCGCTCAGAAGAATCTGTGAAGACGTGATGCCCACCGAACTGTGCATGGTGATAGCCAGGCCAATAGCCTCGTTGCCGCCGCCGTAGCCAGCGGCGGCGCGGGCAAGCTCCGAGGCCGAGACAAACTCCAAAGTAAACGGCACAGCAGCGATCCCGACCTGATCGGCCGGCTGAACAGTCAACCCCGTCAAAGTCGACAACAGTTCGACCGCCTCCATCACAGCAGTACGCCCACCCGGCGGAACTTCGCCGACGAGTTCCCAAGAGATGGGGCCGCACATCAGCTTGTCCCCTTGACCACTCAAGGCGGCCGCAAATTCGTACCCCACAGGCAGGCCGTTCGCCTGGACCTCGACGTCTTTCGGCACCGGGATATCCAGCCGACCCGGCGTGGCCAAGTCCCAAACCAACCTGAACCCGCCGATCGCGATCGCCGTCACAGCCACAATGGTGACAATCGTCATCCAAGTCCGGCGCCGCTTCGGAGCGGGCAAGCTGGGCCGTTCGGTCACCACCGGCTCGCCCCATCCGCGAGCCCCCGTACCCCCCATTGGCCCCGAGCCCCAGCCCGCACCCGAACCCAAACCCGCGCCAGCGTCCCAGCCCGCTCCGGCGTTCCACAAGTCCCCGCCGCCGATGCCGCCGGACGCACCCGGGACCGCAGGAACAACGGACGCACCGGGCACGGGCGGAATGCTGGACGCACCGGGGACAGGAGGGATTCCGGACGCACCCGGAACACCAGGAATACCGGACGCACCCGGAACACCAGGAATTCCGGACACACCCGGCACCGGCGGAATACCGGACGCACCGGGAACACCAGGAACACCAGGAATACCGGACACACCAGGAACACCAGGAATACCGGACGCACCCGGCACCGGCGGAATACCGGACGCACCGGGAACACCAGGAACACCAGGAATACCGGACGCACCCGGAACACCAGGAATACCGGACCCACCCGGAACACCAGGAATACCGGACGCACCGGGCACCGGCGGAATACCGGACACACCCGGAACACCAGGAACACCGGGAATTCCGGACGCACCGGGGACTCCCGGAACAACGGACGCACCAGGCACGGCGGGAATGCTTGGGATCCCGGGCGCAGTTGGGCCCACGTCATACGGAGTCCCCGTAGCCCAGGCGCTCAGGGCGGGGTCTCCGCCCAAGGAGGCGCCGCTTGAGGTGACACCAGGCCCACCCTGCCCACTGCGGGCCCGAGGCTCCGTCAACGGACCACCGGTCGCCAACGGCGAAGAAGCCGCCGGCAGGCCACCGCGATACCCGAAGCGCGGACCTAGACCAGGCCGGTCATCCAAGGACTCGGCCGCATGCCCGGCCCCATCAGACTCAGAACCGCTGGTGGGTTCGGGCGGGCGCCAGTATCCGGTGCCGCGGACGGCTGTCCACGGGGTCTCGTCCTCCGGCGGTCTGGGGGTCACAGTCCAATTATGGCCCCAACCCCAATGATTCCGCGTCGTATCGCACGGTTTTCGCGCCGTCGGCTACCGCAAAATGCGCCGCGCCGTCCGCCAAGTTTTGCGCCATTCAAGTATTCGCCGGTGCCGCCGCCCGCCCCGGCCCGCCCACAAGCCCCAGCCGCCCCTGCTCCAGGATCGCCGCCAGCGCCTCGGGACTGGTCAAGTTTTCGCCCAGGCGATTCGGCTTGCCACGCCCGTGATAGTCCGATGCCCCCGTTTGGATCAGCCCCAGCCGCTCCGCCAGCGCCGCCAACCGTCGCCTCTGTTCGGGAGGATTATCGCGGTGGTAGACTTCGAGGCCAGCCAGGCCTGCATCATACATATGTATGATGCCGCCGTCCCCCACCACCCGCTGACGTCCCGTTGCGCCAGGGTGAGCCAAGACGGGAACTCCGCCTGCGGCGCGGACGGTAGCGACGGCATCGGGCGCTGCGGCCGACCAATAGCGGACATAATACGGACTGCGCGGATGCAACAATTCACTAAAAGCGGCACTGCGGTTCGGCACCACCCCCAACGCCACTAGCTGATCCGCGATGTGGGGGCGACCCACCGCCACCCCATCCGGCGCCCGAGCCGCCACCTCTTCCCAACCGATCGGATAATCGCGGGCGAGCCGCTCAACTATCGCCTTCGCCCGCTCGCGGCGTGCCGCCTTGATGCGGCTGGTCAGGTCTATCAAGGGCTGGTAGGTGGGATCATGCAGGTAGGACAGCAGGTGGACCGTGATCCCCTGATAGCGGGCCGACAACTCCATCCCCCGCACCAACCCGATCCCGCAGTCGACCGCAGCCGCGCCAGCCTCAACCCAGCCCGCCGTCGAATCGTGGTCCGTCAGGGCCACCACATCTAGTCCGGCCGCCTGCGCGGCACGGATCACCTGCCCGGGCCCTTCCGTACCGTCCGACGCATTGGAATGGGTATGGAGGTCGATCCGCATGAAACCATTCTCCCAGGCGTTATGGTCCGCCGCCGCGTGCCGCCCCCGGTGCCGCCTGTACCAGCCGGGCGGACGGCACCGGGCAAAGAAGGCCCGGGGGTGCGCTGAGCGGGCCAGCCGCAGCCAGGGGACGGGGATGACAGCCGTGATACGCCCGCAGGCACCCTGGCACCGTTAGTCTTGGTGTGTGAGCCCTTCGCGCCGAGTCTTTGTGGCGCGCCTGGCGGGGACGCCGGTCTTTGACCCGATTGGAGACCGGGTCGGCTGGGCGCGCGATGTCGTTGTGACCATCGCCTTCCAAGGGCGGCCGCGCGGAATTGGGCTGGTGGTGGAAGTCCCCGGCAAGCGACGCGTGTTCCTGCCCTTCACCAGGGTGGTTTCGGTAGACGCGGGCCAGATAGTCTCGACAGGCCTGGTCAACATGCGGCGCTTCGAACAACGACCCAGTGAGACACTGGCTGTTGCCGAACTGCTGGACCGCCGGATCACACTGCAAGACCGCACACCGGCGGTCATCGAAGATGTCGCGCTGGAAGCGCACACGGCGCTGCGCGGCGACTGGGAAGTGACACAACTGTTTGTGCGGCACTTGACGGCGCCGCGCGGGATTGGGCGCAGGCGCGGCAAAACCGAACTGGTCGATGTCCGTGACGTACCAGACCTGGCCGGCCAAGCCGGCGTCCAGGGTGTGGGACAACTGATGGCGTCCTGGGGCGACATCAAACCGGCGGACATGGCAGACCTGCTGCATGATATGCCGAAGAGTCGGCGCCTTGAGGTTGCGGCCGCGCTCGGGAACGAACGGCTGGCGGACGTGATCCAGGAACTGGGTGATGAGGACCGCCTGGAGATCATTGAGCACCTGGGCCGGGCTCGGGCCGCTGACGTGCTCGAAGCGATGGAACCAGATGATGCGACCGACCTGATCTCGGAACTCCCCGACAATGAGGCGGCCATCTTGTTGGCGTTGATGGAACCAGAAGAGGCGCAGGATGTGCGCCGGCTCCTCGCGTACGGCGAGCACACCGCCGGCGGCCTGATGACCACCGAGCCGGTGATCCTCCCGCCGGAGACGCCGATCGCTCAGGGGCTCGCAGCGGTCCGGCGCCAGGACTTGACACCGGCGCTGGCATCGATGATCTTTGTCACCCGCCCGCCTAATGAGACCCCGACCGGGCGTTTGGTTGGCGTGGTCCACATCCAGCGGCTGCTCCGCGAACCGCCGCACCAGCCGCTCGGTTCGATCATCGACACCGATGTCGAGGCGCTCAGCCCCAATGATCCGTTAGGGCGGGTCACGCGCCTGATGGCGACCTACAACTTGATCGCGTTGCCCGTCGTAGACGAGGACCGCCGCCTGCTTGGCGCAGTTTCCGCCGATGACGTGCTAGATCACCTTCTGCCGGAGGATTGGCGCAGCGCGGACGATGACGTCACCGACCAGTCTCTAGGACCGGCCCCGGACGCATCCCCCCTGTTGGCAGCCCTGAGTGGAGCCAGCCCCCAGGACACACCGGACATCCCGGCCACACCGGACATCCCGGCCACACCGGCCACACCGGACATCCCGGACACACCGGAACGCCCCGGCGCCTCAGGGTCCCCCGCCGCGCCGAGCCGGGCCCGCAAGGAGGTGGACCGCCATGGCGGAACGCCTTGACACACCACGCGACCGCGGACGGTCTTGGTTTTCCCGGCGGCGCGATGACCGGTCAGGTGACCAGTTTGGGCGCGGCGCCGAGGCGATTGCCCGGTTTATGGGCACGCCGCGCTTCTTGGTCTGGATGACGTTGGTCTGCATCGCCTGGCTGGCGTGGAACACCTGGATGCCAGTTGGTCTGCGGTTCGACACCTCGAAGTACGGTTTCACCGTGCTGACACTCGCCTTATCCCTTCAGGCCTCTTATGCCGCGCCCCTGATCTTGTTGGCCCAGAACCGCCAGGATGACCGCGACCGGGTCACCGCCGACCGCGACCGGATCCAGGCTCAGCGTAACCTCGCGGACACCGAGTATTTGGCCCGTGAGGTGGCCGCTCTGCGGATCGCGCTCCAGGAGGTTGCGACCCGCGACTTTGTGCGCAGCGAATTGCGCAATTTCTTGGAGGAGTTGGACCAGGTCCGCCCGCCGGAGGTTCGCCCGGGGTATGGTCCCTCGCCCGATGCCGCCGCTCCGGTCCCAGCACCGCCCCCCCTTCCCGCCCCGCTGGCGAGCGGTGCCGCCCGGACAGCGCCCGCACGTCCGGCACCCGGTGCGGCAGGTGAGTCTGGGGCCGCTGGGACGGGGGCGGCGGCATCGGGCGGGGCGGCGGCATCGGGCGGGGGCGAGGACGCCGGTTGCACGCCTGGCCAACCGGCTCGGCAACGCGACGCGGGGAAGTAGAATTGGCGCCCGTGCCTAAACTCACTGAAGCTCAGGTCCGCGCAGCACTCGCCACGGTGATCGATCCGGAGATACGCCGGCCAATTACCGACCTGGATATGGTCAACTCCGTCGAACTTGGGCCAGCGGGCGCTGTCACGGTCGAGATCCTGCTTACGGTGGCCGGCTGCCCCATGAAAGACCAGTTGGAAAGCGACGTGAAACGCGCTTTGGCGACCCTCGCGGGGATTGGTTTGGTGACGGTCAAACTCGGGGTGATGGACCAGGCCCAACGCCAGGCGCTGATGGACAAGCTGCGCGGTGGCCCCGCCAAGTCGGTGCCGTTTAGTGAGCCGTCCTCGCGCACGCGGGTGATCGCTGTTGCCTCCGGCAAGGGCGGAGTGGGCAAGAGTTCGGTCACCGCTAACCTGGCGGTGGCGTTCGCCCAGGCGGGATTGGCCGTGGGTGTGCTTGACGCTGATATCCAGGGCTTCTCGATGCCGCGCATGCTCGGCGTAGAAGCTGATCCAACGCAGGTCGATGACGCAGTTTTACCACCGTTGGCCCACGGTATCAAGGTGTTCTCTATGGGAATGCTGGTGCCCCCAGGACAGCCCGTGGTCTGGCGTGGACCGGTGCTCCACCGCGCAGTCAGCCAGTTCTTGACGGATGTGATCTGGGGTGACCTCGACGTGTTGCTGGTTGACCTGCCACCCGGCACCGGCGACGTGCCACTGTCCGTGGCCCAACTCATCCCCGGTTCGGGGTTGATAGTCGTGACCACACCACAACCGGCCGCCGCCGAAGTCGCCCAGCGCGCCGGGGCACTGGCCCTACAAACCAAGCAACCGATCCTGGGCGTGATCGAAAACATGAGCTGGCTGGACACCCCCAGCGGGGAACGCCTCACCATCTTTGGGCAGGGCGGCGGCGCCCTGGTTGCAGCGAACCTCGCCGAAGCCTCCGGCACCGCCGTGCCATTGCTGGGCCAACTCCCCCTAGACCAGGCGATCCGCGAAGGCGGCGACTCGGGCGAGCCGGTTGTCCTCGCCGCCCCAGACCACCCAGCCGCCCGCGAATTCAAACACATTGCCGCCCAATTGCTGGACTCAGGACCTAGTTAAACGGTAGGGGCGGACCTGGCCCACCCCAGGCACAGCCGCAGCCACTTGCGAGATCAACCTGAAACTGGGTTGGTCGCGCAGCGCCTGGGCGGTCAACGGGTCCACCAGCACCTCAGACGGCGCAGCCAGACCACTCAAACGCGAGGCCAGGTTGACCGACGGCCCAAACACATCACCAAATCTCCCGAGGACCCGCCCCCAGGTCAGACCAACGCGGGCGGGCGGAATCTCCCGGTCACGGCCAATCTCTTCGGCCACATCCAATGCGATCGAAGCACCCAGCACCGGTTCGTCGGTGACGAACATGATCCCATCACCCAGTTCCTTGACCACCCGCCCACCGCCGCGCGACACAATGTCGCGGCATTGCCGCATGAATTGCTGAACCAACAAATCGAGTTCACCGGCACCGAGCTTCGCGGAAATCGCGGTGTAACCAACCAGGTCAGCAAACCCGACGGCGCGTTCAAGCGGCAGCGTCTCAGAGGTCGGCTCCGGAGCCTCCGGGCCAAGTTCACCAGCCCCCCGCCCAATCTGCCGGATGATCCGGGACAGATGGCGCCGCCACGCATAGGTGATCTGTTCTTCAAAGATGTCAGCCATGTCAGCGATCTTGTCCAAGACCACGAGGCGCGCGGCGGCGGCATCGAGACCGTAGCGGGCGGCGGCATCGTCCACCAAAGATTCGAACTGCCACCAAGCCAAACGTTCTGCGGTGTGGGAAACGGCGCGCAACAGCTGCGTCTCCGTCTGCTCACCGAGCACACCATATTCGCTGACCTCGTGCGATGCGATGATCGCGTCCACGTCTTTGGCGCTGAAAGCGGGTTCGTCGATAGCGGGGACCGGCAGGCCCATTGAGCGCATGAAGGCGGCAATCTCCTCATGACCGCATGCGCTCAGTTCTGCGACCTGCACCATTGTGTAGAGGGCCGGCGCTCCGGCGATCGTGTCAGCCCGGTCCTTAGCCGTCGAGTATTCACCTCGGCTCAGTGCGCGCAGTTGGTTGTCCGCCATCACAAGACACTCTAATCGCCCAGCGCAGCGCGGGTGGTGGTCTACGCCTCAGACGATTTCCCCAGATTCGATTCGCTGGATGCAGCCGGAGGGCGCCCGCACCACCAGCGCCCCATCCGCATCCAGGCGCAGCGCCACACCATTGACCGTCCGCCCGTCCGGTGTGGCGACGCACACCACCCGGCCCAGCGTCGCCATCCGTTGCCCGATGCCGCCCACCAACTCCCCCTCTCCCCTCGCCCACCGCTCGTAAACGTTGGCCGCCGCCGCCAAGTAGGCGATCGCGAGCCAGGTCCGGTCTACTTCTCCCGCACCCAGTGCGGCCAGCGAAGTGGCTGCGGGTCCCGGCAACTGGCTGGCTGTTTGGTGCACGTTGAGGCCCAAACCGATCACAATTTCGCCGCTGGGCGCGACTTGGCTGAGCACTCCAGCGAGCTTGCCCCCCGCCGGCGCGGCGTACGCCGCGCCCGTTGGGCCGGTGCTGGGCCCGGCGGGGCCGGTGCCAGCGGGGCCAGCGTCGGCCGGGCCGGGACGAAGACCAGCGTCGGCTCGGCTGGGACGGAGACCAGCGTCGGCTGGGCTGGGACTGGGGGGGACGGCATCGGGCGGGGGGAAAGGCGGCGCTACCACCACGTCATTGGGCCATTTGAGCGCGGCGCGGGCGGGCAGAACCAGGTCTAGCGCCTGGACGGCGGCCCAGCCGAAAGCCAAGCCGAGCAGGGTCGCAGGGAGCGGGGCGGGGCGGGGCGGGCGGAGCAAAACGGATGCGATCAGTGAACTGCGGGGCGGGGCGGCCCAGGTGCGGGGCTCGGCCTCGCCGGGATGGAGACGGCCCCGGCCATGGGTCTGGTATTCGGCCAGCAGTGCGGTCAAGTGCGGCCACTGCCCGGCGCGTTCCAGCAGGTCAGCGTTGGTGGAAGTGGTGCGGTCCACCACTTCGAGCACCGCATAAGGCCCTTGCGCAATGAGTGCTTCACTGAGACGCTCCGCGCCGAGTTTGGCTCCCACCCACATAACGATAGAGACTAATAGGCATGGACCGTTTCACTGACGCGCCTGAAGACCCGCCGATGGACCTAGCCCAGAACACGCCCGAAGACATGCTGACGCCAGGCAACCTGGACCCGCTCGACACCGGCTATGACCCGCCGGACTTCGAGCCGGCGCTCGCGCGCCGCCTGATCCGTGAGGGCGAACACGAAACCCTGGATGAACGTTTGGCTGATGAAGAACCCGAGGTCTGGGAAACCGATCACGAGTTGGTGGACACAATGCGTGCTGGGCGCATCGCAGCGTTGACCTCCGACCGCGTGCAAGATGTCTTCGCCGAAGACGACGGCCTAGATGGTCTAGCCTTTTCCGCCGAAGAAGCGGCGATGCACTACGACGACTAAACCCCGACGGCTCCCGGCCACTGCGAAGCTACTGCGGCCGGGAGCCGGGCGGGTCGGCGGTAGAGGGAGCCGACGGCATCGGCCACTGCGGGGTTGCTGCGGCCGGGAGCCGGGCGGGTCGGCGGTAGAGGGAGCCGACGGCATCGGCCACTGCGGAGCTACTGCGGCCGGGAGCCGGTGCCGGGCTGACCGCTGTGCGGCGCCCGGCGGCATCGGCTACTTCAGTGTTACCGTCGCGCCGACCTCTTCGAGTGCGGCCTTGGCCTTCTCGGCGGTTTCCTTGTTGACCTTCTCCAAGATGGGCTTGGGCGCGGCTTCCACCAGGGCCTTCGCTTCGCCTAGGCCCAGCGCCGGTGTGGTCAACTGCCGGACTACCTTGATGACCTGGATCTTCTTTTCGCCGAAGGAGTCCAAGATCACATCGAATTCAGACTGTTCCTCTTCGGGTTCGGTTTCCGCGGTGGCCGCACCGGGCGCGGCAGCGACAGCCACGGCGGCTGGTGCCGCTGCGGTGACATCAAAAACCTCTTCGAACTTCTTGACGAACTCGGTGAGTTCAATCAGAGTCAGTCCCTTGAATTGCTCAATCAACTCGTCGATGGTGAGCTTTGCCATTTTGCTATTCCCTTTCTCTGGCAGCCGCAGATCGGCCGTCTTATTGGTGTGGGCCGATCAGGCCGCCGACTCCTGCTTTTCCCGCAGTGCGTCGATTGTGCGGACCACCTTGGACGGCGATCCATTGAACAGACGCGCCGCTTGGAACAGCGACGCCTTGAGCACGCCGGCCAGCTTGGCCAACGTCACTTCACGCGAATCCATGTCCGCTAGTTGTTTGACATCATCGGCCGTCAATGCACGGCCTTCCATGATGCCGCCCTTGACGACCAGCGCGTGGTGCGCCCGGGCAAAGTCCCGCAGTGCTTTGGCCGCTGCCACCGGATCGCCATGCACATAGGCGATGGCGGTGGGCCCGGTCAAGACCTCATCTAGGCCCGCAATGCCCACCTGGTTGACAGCAATCTTGGTCAGCGTGTTCTTCACCACGGTGTAATTGGCTTCAGTGCCTAGGGCCTGCCGCAATGCCTTCATTTCTGGCACACTCAGGCCGCGGTACTCGGTTAGCAGCGCCGCTTGGGAACCCGCCACCTGCGTGCGGATTTCCTCGACAGCTGCCGCTTTATCCGGCCTCGCCATTGGCTCTCCTTAAATATTGAATGTCACTTGCACCAGCCGACCAGCCCGGCCTGGCTCCAACTGTCCCCAATGAAAAAGGCCCCGGCGCAAGCGCGCGGGACCTGAGGTTTCGCGTTCACCTGCGCTGGCCCGTTCCTTCCAGAACAGTTTCATGCCTGAGCCTCGCGGCTCCGGCAGACCGGCGGTCTTTGGCCCGGCCAGCCTAGCACGCCGCCCCCGGCGGCGACCAACCGACTGCCAGACCCCGGGCGCACGACCAGTCAGTCGACCGGTGCCATTCCCGGGCGCGCGACCAGTCAGTCGACCGGCGCCGCTCCCGGGCGCGCGACCAGTCAGTCGACCGGTGCCATTCCCGGGCGGAGGCCCGCCCGGCAACGGACTTGAAGGATCAGCAGCGCCGGGATGCGACGCATCCGGAAACCCACTCCCGACCCGGGACCAGGCCTCAGCTCAGGGCGGCGGCTACCGCAAGCTCGAGGGCCCGGCTGAACAGCGTCTCCCGCTCTGTTGAACTCATGTCACGGCCGGGGTTGACCAGATGGTCGGAGACCGTCAGGACGGCCAAGGCCGCCTTCCCTTCAGCGGCGGCTACGCCATAGAGCCCGGCCGCCTCCATCTCTACGCCGAGCACACCGTGCGCGGCCAGGGCCTCTAGGGCGCCAGGCGCTTTGAAGTAGAAATGATCCTCCGACAAGATGGTGCCGGCCTTGACGCCCGGATCGCCGAGGGCGGCGGACATCGCCGCGCTGGCCAGGCCAAAGTCCGCGACGGCCGAAAAGTTGACGGACGGGATGCGGAGCTGGTTCATGTTGCTGGTGGTGTGCGCACCCACCCCGATCAGCACGTCGCCGCGGTCCACGCTGGCCGCAATGCCACCGGCGGTGCCCACCCGGATGATCCGCTGCACACCGTAAAAGCGGTACAACTCGGTCGCATACAAGGAGATTGATGGCATGCCCATCCCGCTCGCCATGATGCTGAGCGGTTTGCCATCGTAGGTGCCGGTGTATGCGCGGATGCCGCGCACATCGGAGATCACTGTCGGGTCGGTCAGCACCGCTTGTGCCATCCGGTCTGCTCTGTACGGGTCGCCCGGCATGAGAACTGCTGGGGCAAATTGGCCTGCTTCGGCTGCAATGTGAGGGGTTGACATGCGTCCACCCTAACCCGTCTCGCGCCGCGCAAGGACCGCCCGGTTGGCCCGCCCCCGGTTACTTGGTGGCCGCCGCGAGTGCATCCCAGAAATGGTCACGCAGTTCCCAACGGATGCGATCCGACATGTCTGGGTCATCCAGGCGGTGCGCCAAGTCCAGCAGCAGAGCCCGGTCCAGGTCGGAGCGGATCGAAGGACGCGCGTTGATCACATCGTCTTTTTCATCTTCGGTGGCGCTGGCCAGGAAGGAGCCAATCACGGCGGACACCACTGCGTCGATCTGTTTGGTGATCGCTTGATCCTCCAACGCATATTCGCTGGCAATGGTGGACTTCCCGCCGGTTTGTGACTGGTAGGCCAAGGTCGCCCCACTGCGGCGGTGCGGCAAGGCAGCGCCGGCGGCGCCTGCGGTCCCAGCACCGTGGGCCGGCCCTGGTTTGGCTGGGTGCGGTACAGGGCCGGCAGCACTGGCCGCCAGCCACGGCCCAGGCCGGGGGACAGTCTTCGGGGTTGGCCCGGACACAGCGCGCTCGACCGCCTGGTCGAGCGTCTCAGGCCTGATCAACTCGATCCCGTCCGAGGCCCGCAGCAGGTGTTGGCTAACAGCATGCGGCTCACCAGCACTGTTGGGCACCGCTAAGACCTTGACTTGGACTCCGTGGACTTGGGCTTCTGCAACGGCTTCGGTCAGGTCGTCATCCCCGGAGACAAGGAAGGCCGCGTCAACCGCGCCGTTGCGGGCTTGGGCCACCATATCCAAACCAATTAGCAGGTCAACGCCTTTTTGTTCGCCGGTCGGCCCGATCCGTCCCAAGCGCACCTTGACGCGCGGCAGCGCGCCAATGCGTTCCTGGTCCTTGTCCGGCAGGGCATTCTTGGCGCCGTCATACCAGTTGATGCGCAGCACTGGCATCCCCGCGAGCGCCTCGGCTTGTTTGATTAGTTCAGCGATCAAATATTCGTACTTGACTTTGATGCCCACCCGCAATGATGTTCCGGTCAGCCGCGTGGCCGCCGCCGCTAGGAGATAACCGGCGTCAACGTACAGGCAGCATTGGGAGCGCATAACAATTCAGCATACTGGGGTCCGGCGGCGCGGGGTCACCAGCCTGCGACCTGGCCTTATGCGGTAGTGCGCAGCACCGGGCCAACTCGCCGGCCCGCCACGCGCTAATAGGAACCTTACGCATTAGCGTTATGCTGGGGCCTGACACCTCGGACAATCAGTTGGACAACCAAGGAGACACGCGCATGCGCAAAACACTTCACGCCCCGATTCCCCGCTCCTGCCACCACTCCCGCCACCGCGCCCGGCCCGCCCCAGCAGTGGCGTTGGCCTTGGCCCTCGCGCTGACCGGAACCATGGCAGGTTGCGGAACCACGCCGCAAGCCGAGCCTTCGAGCGAGCCGGTAGGCACGGCATCGGACAACGGGGAAGACCACGCCACCGAGTCCGATGCCGCCGAAGTCGCCACGCTTACTCCCCGGATCGCCTACACCTACGACGGTGGCATACAAGTGCGCGACGCAACCACGCTGGAACTGGTCGTAGACCTGCCCCTGACGGGCTTCAACCGGCTCAACACCGCAGGCAACGGGCGCGACCTGATGGTCAGCACGGCAGGCGGCTTCCGGGTGCTCGACCTGGGGGTATGGCAGGTGGCGCACGGCGATCACGCCCACTATTACGCGGCTACACCTGTTCTAACCGACCAGCTCTTCGCGGCCGAGACACCTGGTCATGCCGTGGCCCACGACGGCACCACGGCGCTGTTCGACGACGCGACGGGGAACGTCACCGTCTTCG
>JAITJY010000285.1 GCA_031278675.1 Bifidobacteriaceae bacterium | reverse complement strand
CGCAACCGGATGATCGTCCGGTCGGACGGCTGCCTGCCATGCTCTGCCGCATATGCGGCGACCAGGCGTCTGGTCTCGTGGTCGATGTCGCGGGCGCGAGCCGAGAACTCCGCGATCAGATCCTCGCCGACACCGGCCACCTCCCAAGCGGCGTAGCGGTCCTCGCCCCGGTCGCGGGTGTCCCAACCCAGACCGAACACGCGAGCCAACTCGTCCGCCAAAGCGGCGTTGAACAACTGCGACACCGCCACGGTCGCGGCGTGCATCGGACGCCCGTCAACAGCCCGCCACCTGCCGTCCTGAACAGTGCAGGTCTTGTTGGAAACCAGAACATGCGTGTGCAACTGCGGATCACCCGCTCTTGAGTCCCAGTGGTCGTAGGCTGTGGCGAGCACCCCAGCGGAGTCCGCCTGAGCCGCCGGGCCGCCGCGCGTTGACGCCCCGATCCGGGTCGCCACCACCTCCCGCTCCAAGAAGTCGAGCACCTGCGCCACCGCGTTGTGGTGGGCCCGCGCGATCAACTCCTGCGTGCCCGCATCCGCCACCGCCCACAACACCGAAACCGACTTCGGCACCGAGAACGTGTAGTCGTAGCCCGCGACCGTGCGGCGGGTGCCGCGCGCGGCTTCCTCGTCGCCGATCTGCCGCATGGCGGCTGCACGCTCATCATCGGACAATGCAGGGTCGAGGGCGGCTGCACGTTCCCGGACGCGCTGCCGCACACTGCGGTGGCTCAGGAACGGGCGGCCCAAATCCTCGCCGGTCACCGGGTTGCGGCCCTGCCCGATCAAGAGCTGCAACTGCAACTCCGTCACCGCATCCCCGGCGTGCAGCGAGTCAAGTCTCAGGGAGGGGATACCCGAACCCATCCACCGGCCCGGCGGGCAACCAACCTCGGTGTAGTAGCGAGTCAACGGCGTAGACAAGCTGCGATCCCCATCGCCCGCCACCACCGACTTCAACACATACTTGTAGCCGTCCCCGGCGGTGATAACCCGCATCGAAACCGTCATCTCGGCGCTCCCTTCCGGCAGGAAGGTGCGCCAAAAATCCCGGTCGGGCCTCGTCAGCAAGAAGTGTGCTCGCCCGCTGGTGGCGCGCTGCCCCGCATATCCGGGCCTAGGCCCCATAGAGTGGTAGCCGGACGGCGACGCCGTAGGGCTGCGTTTCGTGGCTCGCGCCGAGCCGCATGGAACTCAACTGGACCGGCGGAGACTAGGGGCAACGTCAGGAGGATCGTGAGGGAGGACTCGACCAGAGCGGACTCGCGGGGCCAGGTCGCGCGGTTCCTGGTCGTGCTGGCGGCGTTGCTGGCGATCGTCGGCGCTGTCTTCTATTACCTCTGCCTGCCGCGGCACGTCACAACCGCCGTGGCCGACGCCGGCCGGCTGGACTTGACAGGATTCGACTTCGCGGATGAGCTTGTGGCTCTGGACGGCCAGTGGGAGTTCCACTACGGGGAGTTGGACACACCGGAACAGTTGGCCGCGACTAAGGTCCAGGTCGGCGGCTCGGCAAACGCGGAGCACATCCAGGTGCCCGGCTCCTGGGACAAGGCCGGTTATCCGTTGTACGGCTGCGCCACTTACCGTCTGACTATCTTGACCAGCGAGCCTGAACTAGCGATCCTGATCCCTGAGATATCGGATTCGGCGCGTGTGTGGGCCAACGGAGTTGAAGTGTTCCAAGCCGGCCAACCCGGCGCGGACGCGGCCGGCACGGTGTCATCGGTCCGCAACGCCATAGTGACCGCGCGCCCGGATTCCGACGGCCGGCTCGAACTCGTCGTTCAGGCCGCGAACTACGGTTGGTGGGCGTCTGGCCTGCGCTATTCCTTCCAGGCCGGAAGGTTGGGCGTGTTGACCGACGACACGATGGGCCGCCGGGTGGTGTTGGCCGGTTTCATCGGCCTGGTGGTGGCCATGTTCCTGTATCACACGCTGTTCTTCATGTCCCGGCCACGCGACCGTGTCTACCTCCTGTTCGCCTTGACCTGTTTGGCCGTCGCTGTCCGGTTCAGCGTTGAGACCAACGGGTTGGCCTCGATGTTCATGCCGAACGGCGTTGATCTGTGGTTGACCTACGCCTACTTGGCCTCGGTGGTTGGCCAGGCTGCGGGGCTGACCTTCTTCACTCACGCGGTCTTCGCCTGCCCTGTCGCGGGTTGGCGGCGCCGGACGGTTTACGCGGTGCTGCTGGCTGGCCCCTTGTTGGCTGTCTGCGTGCTGCCGTATGGGACGGTCAACACGCGGGTGGTCTTCCTCGCCTTGGCCCCGCTTGCATTGGCGTTCGCCACCGCCGTGCGCCGCCGTCGCGTCCGTTCCGATCCGTTCAACCTGCTTTACCTGATCCCGATAGCGGTGATGCTGTGTTGGTTCCCGATCCAGAAGATCTTGTTGGGGGACGCGTTGTTCATGCCTGGGGTTGCGACCAGCCTGTTCTTAGTTCTGAGCCAATGCGTGATGTTGTCTATGAGTTACGCGAACACCAGACGCCGAGAAGCGGCGTTGGCCGAGCGATACCGCTTGTACCAGAGGATCAGCCACGACCTGATGACGCCGATCACGGTTGTGTCCACGAACATCCAGGTCGCGAACCTCTCTGACACCGTCGACCATGATCGGTTGGATGATTCGCAGGCCGAGATCATCCGAATGAAAGAGATGGTCGAACGCATCCTGGGGTCAGGCGGCGAGGACCGCGACGTAGGACCCGCCGGAGAGATCCGCTGATGACGGCGGCGGCTCCGAGGCTTGGGCTCTCACCGGGGACTTGGCGCGTGGTTGGAGCCGCAATTCTGGGCGCCACGGTGTTGCTCGGCGGCTGGGCAGCAGTGCGGTCCACCAGCCTGCCGCAGGTGCGAACGGAACCGGATGGCGGCATCGTAGACCTCGGCACTGTGGATCTAGCGCGGAGTGTGGCGGTCTTGCCGACAGGTTGGGACTATTGGCCTGGTGAACTGTTCGCGCCGGATGACTTCGCCGCCGGCCGGGTCGGAGCCCCAAGCCGTTTCACGGCTGAAGACGAGTCAGCGCAAACCACCGGCACATACCGGCTGCGTCTACGCCTCCCCGACGACGGTGCTGTATACGCGTTGTCCGGCTGGTCGATTGACTATGCGACACGCATCTTCGTGGATGGCGAGGATGTCTACGAGGCGGGCGTGGTGACCAGCACCGAGGCTGGCTTTGTTCCCAGGATCGAGCATTACACGGCGGCTTTTCAACCCAAACAGGTCACGGTCGACGTGGTGGTTCAGTACGCCAACTTTGTTCATCCCGAAGGTGGCGCACTTCGCGAGGTCGAGTTGGGAACTCTGGCGGCGGTGGAGCGCCAGGGTGAGGCTGAACGGCTGCCGGTCTGGCTGCTCAGCGGAGCGATGCTTATGCTTGCCCTGTTCTACTCCATCCGCTTCATTGTCCTCAAGCGACTGGATAACCTGCTTTTCGCCGCCTGTTGCGTGCTGCTAGCGCTGCGGAGCCAGTATGTGTGGATGCTCCTGCTGCCGCCCGACTACGATTGGTTTGTCGCGTATCGAATCAACTACGCCTGTTTGGCGGCGACGTGCCTGGCGTTTGCGGCCTTGGTACGAGTGACGTATCCCCTAAGCGGAGTGCGTCTGGGTTTTCGCCTGGTGTTAACCGTCCAGGCCGCTGCCTATTTGGTGGTTGCGGTGGGTGGAATTGACGTCGTGATCTCGCTTACCAGGCCTACTGCCTGGTTTTACGGGATGATAAGCATCGCAATGGCGGCCCTGTTTGTGGCGGTTCTGCGCAGACCGAGCGCAAATGACCGGATCGCGGCCGTCGGCGGTCTTGCTTTCGTCTCGGCCCAGTTGGTTGAGACCGTGACAGTCCAGATCGTGCCAGCGGTGACTCGCAACGGGATCGCGGCGGTGGGGATGATGGTCTTCGCCGTCTGCTACATGACCGTCCTCAACCTGAACGCCGAACAGATCGCCGTCCAGTTGGACCGGGACCGCGAACGCCTCGACCTTTTCCGCCAGATGAGCCATGACCTGCGCACACCGTTGACACGGGTTTCCACCAATATTCAGGTGGCATCGCTGACTGGCGGTGGGGACGATGGCCGGCTGCGCGAGTCCCAGGACGAGATCATGAGAATGGCGGCCATGCTGGACGCCGCGGTGGACGGCTCCGAGCGCGAATGAAGCCGCGATGAGACTCCTGTGCGTCGAGGACGAGCCCGTGATCTTGCGCAATCACGTGGCCTATTTCACTCGCGCGGGCTTCCAAGTGTCGCCGGCCGCTAGTTTAGGCGAGGCTCGCGCCCTGCTGGCCGTGGCAGCGCCGGACGCGATAGTCCTCGACATCATGCTGCCGGACGGCAACGGTCTTGACCTCCTCCGCGAGTTGCGCGCCTCCGGAAGCGGGGTGCCGGTACTAATGTTGACGGCTTGGGGAAAGGCCCACGACGTGGCGCGCGGGTTGCGCCTCGGAGCCAACGACTACGTGACGAAACCGTTCTCCTACGAGGTATTGCTGGCGCGAGTCGAAGCCATGTTCCGCAATGTTGAGCAGATGCCGGATGTGATCGAGCGCGGGCCGCTGCGACTCGACGTGGTGGCCGGCCAAGGCGTTTTGCGCGGCGCGGACATGCTGCTGACCCATAAGGAGTTCGCGCTTCTCTTGATATTCGTACAGAACGAAGACTCCGTGCTGAGCGCGGAATTTCTGTACAAACGGATATGGGGTCGCCCATTGAACAATGACGCGAATACGGTCAAGGTGACAGTGTCGAAACTGCGCAAGAGATTGCAAGGGTCGGGTTACACGATCAGCGCCGTTTACGGGCAGGGGTACCGTTTTGAGCGCGCCGCCGGCGGTCGCCGCATGGGCAACCGCTTGGTGCCAGGCGGACTCACCGACAGCCGCCGCGGGTAGCTTGGCCAAATCGGGGCGGGGGCTAGTGAGTCCTGGGCCAGCCGCCAGCAGGCGGCCGGGCCCGGGCCCTGCCCACAAGGGTTAAGAACGCGAAACCTTTCTTCGCCAGGCCAATCCGCGCAGGTAGCTTTGGCAGACAGCGCCTGCGGCGTACGCGGAAGCCACAACGGGTTCTCGCATCCTCGGGCCTCGTTGCCCCGCAAGGCAAGGGGGCCGCGCGAGCGCTGCCTATGACAATACACGCGGCTCAGGTGAACGGGCAGGCACAAGAGAGGTCCTCGACAGTGACGGTTCCAGGTAGAAGGTCAAACAAGACGGCGACGAGACTGGTCATCGCCGCGCTAGTGGCGGCCTGCGTGCCGTTGGCGATGGCAGGGCAGGACGCGAACGCCTCAAGCGTGTCCATCAACGAGAATTACTCCGAAGAGGACCTCGACGCGCTGGGTTTCGACATCGATTCAACCCAGATCGAGGCATACATGAGCGACGCGGCCAACGAACCGTTCTCTGACGAGCCCTTCTCCCTCCTGACAGTCAACGAATTGACCGAGCACTCCTCGGGCGGCTTGAAGACCTACGACTACAGTGACCAAAGCGGCGTCGTGGCGGCGGTCGACCTGGCCAGGGCCGCCACATCGAGCGGCGGTAGCGCCCTGGCGGCAGGCGATTCGGCCGGGGCGAGGAGTGTGGCGTTCCGCGCGGCCGGTTCTGACACCGCCCGGCCGGAGAACAAGGCCAGAGACAAGTACATTGCCGAGATCCGGTCGTATCGGTGGAACGACAAGGACGGACACGGCTGCACCCGCTTCGTGTTGACGGTCTACGACGGTGAGACCAAAGCCCTATTGGCCTCAAAGGACCTCGGCTGGATCCAACTCCAACCTGAAGCGCACCAGATTGGCGCGTTCCTGGAGATCGCGGCTGGTGACTACGACGGCGACGGGTGGGATGAGATCGCCATCTACAACCCGGCCGTGAGGTGGAACTACACAGCCACCGGCTCAAACTCCCCGCGCGTCGACATCTACCGCTTCACCGACTCCAACGGTTCGGGCGCGTTGGCGTTGGTCACCAAGAAGTACATCGGGGGGCGCTACTGGGATGAGACCCGCGGAGTGATCGGAGGTGGAACTAACGCGATAGCCCCGCACCTCGCGTCCTTCGTCACCTCAGTCCAAGCCGAGGACAACAAGGTGCTTGACAGCCCATCTTGGAAACGCGACCACGTCAACCATTTCCCGGCGGTCAGCCTCGCCACAGTGGAGAACACGATGGACGGCTGCGACGACCTGGCGATTGCGGTCAGCGAGTCGCGTTCAGCGGACAGCCGCGACCACGACGCGGACGACAACTACGGGGGCGACACGGGCTTTAACCAAGGCGGCCGCAATCAGGTCGCCGAGTTGACAGTGTGGCTCAACCCCGTCGCGGACAGTGCCGTCGCCGCCAGTTCGCTGCAGCACTTCCCGCTGTGGGACAACTGGGCGAGCGCCTACAACGCGGGCAGCGCCTACTACCTACATAACGAGAAGATGATCTTCCCGGGTGTTGCCGCGGGGGACATCGACGGCGACGGGCTGCCGGAACTGGTCGTCGCGGGCTACCGCATGCTCGACGCCTATGTCGGGGCCGGCGGCACCTACAACTGGCGGATGGACGAAGACCGGTTCCTCGTCGCCACACTCGACTACACCGTCGATTCGGCCAAAAACGAACAAGGCAAGGTGAGCATCGCGGCCGCATACGCCAGGACTGGGCCCATGCAGTGGGTGGCAACGGAAACCAGCGGCAACGAAGACGGTGCCAACGGGAACCTGCACATGAACGAAGCGGTCCGCCAATACCAGGGGAGCACCGACGCCGACAATATGATGGATCCGCTCGCGGTCGCGGTGTTCGCCGAAAATGGCGCGCTAGGAACGAATGGGGGATTCCCACGGGACAGCATATTCGTGGGTGGCTACATTCTCAGCGAATTCGGGCTTTCCGCTGGCAGTTACCTGTATCTTACGACCGCGAAAGGCCCTGGAGACGGGGTGCTGGCGTCCGGCGCGTCTAAGGGCAGCAAGACTCTGGCCGTCAAGTATGCCTTTCCGCTTGAATTCGTGGACGATTCTCGCTACGGATTTGTTTCCGATTCAGGCAAGAAAGGCATCAAAGAAGTAATAACTGGGAACTTCAATGGCAACCCCGACGGGCGCGAGCAGCTAATCTTCACTTATCAGCTACAGCGGGCGGGCGCGAATGCTGGGCAATTCGTCACCGTGCTGTGCGCGATCGACAAGCTATCCGAGGCGCAAGTCACGCCGGTGAACAACCCCATCACCGACCGGACGGGTAGCTGGAAAACCGACGCGGCCCGCTATTTCACCGGCGCCAGCATCAGTTTCCGGTCCGTTCAGAAGAACAACGACACCACCGGGTACACGGCCGCCGCGTCCGATGTCGACAACGACTCCTCGATTGTGCGCCCCGCCCGATCCGGTCCCGAGTTCTACTTCTCCGACCCGAAGGTGGTCGCGATCCTGCAAGCCGCACCATACTTCGAGGATGTCGAATACTTCGCCGTGCCCGAAACGTCCATCACCGCCAAGAGCGGCTCAGGCGGGAGCCAGAGCGACGGCATCGAGTTCAGCGCGTCCGTGAAACTCGGCTTCGAGATCGAATTCGGCGGCTCCGTGGGGTTCATCGCTGGCTGCGACACCAAACTGTTCGGCATCCGCGCCGAGGCCGGCATCACCGGCGGGGCGGGCTATGAGCATGCGACCGAGATAGTGAACACAATATCGACGACCTTCGCCGCAGGGCGTTACCACACCGTGGTGCTGAACACCACGCCATATGTCCGCTACTACTACGAGCAGTGGGATCCGGCATCGCAGAGCTGGAAAGACCTGCACGTGGACATGCCGCGCACGCCGCAGCTACAGCAGATGCCGGTGGCGGACTATGATGCCGCACTCGGCACGCTGAACAGCGCCAACCCGGCTTCGGGCCTGGTCAAGATCGGTGAGACGTTCTTGGCGGGCATCGTTGCGGGCGATCCAACCACCTACCCTTCCCAAAAGCCCGCCGCGAGCTGGTCCGATGTCGGGCAGGGCATGGCGTCACAGGACCAGTGGTTCGCCATCGGCACGGGCGATGGTGTCACCCGCCGAGGAATAGCGCGCGAGATCACCTGGTCCGACACGGCAAGCTACTCGGCTGGCATCGCCGGGTCGTTCTCGTTCCAGGTGGCCTACTTCTCCATGACTGCGGACGCCGAGTTGAGCTACAACGGAGCGCACAGTTCCATCAGCCTGAAGGGCACAGAGTATGAGGCAGTCGTGCCTGAGTTGCCCCCAGGCAAGAAGCTGACCCATGACTTCAAGTGGCAGTTCGGCACCTACGCGGTGGACCTGGCCGATCCATCCAACGACTCGGTAGCCATAGACGCCAGCCAGGACGGGCTGGTGACCTTCGCCGACCGCGCGGGGTCCAGTGCCGCAGTGGTCCTGGGCTATCGCGTCAAAGACGCGCTAAGTCCGCCGCGTCCGCCGGGAGATTTGGCAGTCATCAGCACTTCGACCAGCCAAGTAACCCTCGACTGGAGCGCCTCACACTTTGGCGGAGTGGTGGACCGCTACGAACTGGCCGTGATCGGCCAAGACGGAGAGCCCTACGTCCTTGAATCGTTCGCCGCATCTTCAGGCGCGACCGTGTACAAGGCGTTCACCTATACGCACAGCGGGTTGCGCTCTGGCACGGCCTACGAATACTCGGTAAGGGCCGTGAGCAAGACAGCGGGCGGCCGAGACAACGTTGGTGAATGGAGCCCCGCCGTGAAGGTGGTCACCCTCCGCGAAGGCGGCCCCCGGCTCTCGCAACAGCCCGTGGATGTCTACGCGTTGACCGGCAGCGATGCGGTGTTCGCCGTCGA
>JAITJY010000240.1 GCA_031278675.1 Bifidobacteriaceae bacterium | reverse complement strand
TCCCAGGCCGACTCGTGCCAGGACTTGAGCATTCAGCCGTCGATCAAGTCGTGGACCGCCATGCGCCGGCCCGCCTCGGCGTCGGACCGCACGGCCCGCAGCCGTTGCAGGTTGGCGTCGCTGTAGAAGGGGTCGACCGACACCTCGAAGGGGATGCGGTGCTCGCGCACGACCTTCCTGGCGAAGATTGTGAAGGCGGTGGTCATGTTCATGCCGAGTTCGCGGCAGGCGTCCTCCATCGACCGTTTGAGGTTGGCGTCCATCCTAAAGTTGACCAAAGCCGAGTCAGCCACCCTTTCACCTCTTCTGTACCTAGACTGTAAAGATAGAACACCCATAACATACAGATGAAACGCAGTGTTTCGTTGCGACAAGCTAGTGTGATCGCGAAACGGCGCCCCCCACCGCTTGCCGATGCCGCCGGAGCGGCTACCGCGGCCGCTGGGCCGTCTGGTGGGCCGGGTCTTGGGCGCTGAGACGCCGAATGGCGGCGCAGGCGTCATCGCTCCATGCCGCCCCGGGGGGATTGTTCGCCGTCAAACCCGGCACGCCGTGCAGGACGCCGAAGTGCCGCGCCCCGGTCGCCGCCACGCCAGCCGCGCGCAGCCGCCGGACCAACGCCTCGCCGCCGGCCCGAAGCGGATCGTATTCGGCCGTCATGACGTGGGTGGCCGGCAAACCGCTCAGATCAGGGAGCAGCAGCGGCGACACTTCGGCGCTCGCCGGTGGCAGCCCACCACCGTACAGGTCGGCCATCTCGCTGGGCGCGCCCAGGCCGTTGACCGCCGCCCACCGTGCGTCCCAGGTACCGTTGTCCCGCAGGTCGATGGCGGGCACCTCAAGCAACAGCCCCGCCAGCTCGCCGCGCCTGAGCCGGGCCGCCGCCGCCAGCGCTATGTTCGCGCCAGCCGACACTCCACCCAGGACAATCCGGGCTGGATCAACCCCCAGGCTAGCTGCCCCCTCCCGGACCCAACGGATCACGTTCTCAGCGTCTTGAGCCGCCGCAGGAAACGGATGTTCGGGGGCCAGCCTGTACTCAATGGCGAAGGCCGCCACCTCGGCGCGCGCCGCCCGTTCAGCGATCAACGCACGGTTGACCCCTTCATCGATTGAACCATGCCAAAACGCGCCGCCATGCAAGAAAACATAGGCTCCCGCCGCGTCCCTAAGTCCGCCCGGCCGGTAGGCGTCGACCGCGACCGCATCCGGGCCGACGGCCACACGGCTAACCCCGACGTCTGCCCGCAGTGCCGCCCCGAACTCCGCATTCAAATGATCGGAGACGCCGCGCAACTGCGCCCGCTCAGCCGCCAACGCGGCAGCCAATCCGGCCGTTAACACCCCTGGCGGTCTGGCGGCTGGCGCAGGTTCTGCCAGCCGCCGCTCAGCCGCCAACGCGGTAGCCAATCCGGCCGTCAGCACCCCCGGCGGTCTGACGGCTGGCGCAGGTTCTGCCAGCCGCGCAGTTTGCACGCGCTCAAGCCACAGCCGGGTCTGGCCATCGAGGACCAACCCATCGACGCAATCCGCGCGGTCCGCGCCGGTGGCCTCGCCGGTCCGGCGGCTCACTTGACCGCCCTCGCCAGCATGCCTCGAACAAAATAGCGCTGGAGTGCGAAGAACACGACGAGCGGAACAGACATGAGGATGAAGGCCGCTGCCGTCAACACTTCCCAGCCTTCGCCGCGGGAGTTGACCAGACTGGAGACCGCCACCGTGAGCGGCGCAACGTCAGGACTGCCGCCCAAGTAGATCAGGGCGACCAACAAGTCGTTCCAGACAAACATGAACTCGAACACGGCGACCGCTGCCAACGCGGGAGCCGCCAACGGCACGGCTACACGAAGGAACGTCTGTGGTTCGTTCGCGCCGTCGATCCACGCTGCCTCGAACAACTCGGCCGGCAACGAAACGAAAAAGTTCCGCAGCAGGTAGATGGAGAACGGCAGCGCGTAGCCGACGTGGGCGATCCAAATCGCTGGGAACGTGCCCACCAGGTCCGTGGCGCTGAATAGGCGCAAGACTGGGACCAGCGTCATCTGGAGTGGGACGCTCAACAGGGCCAAAATGCCAACGAAGATGGTCTCGCGAGCTGCGAAACGGCATCGTGCAAAGACGTAGCCCGCGAAAGACGCTATGACCACCGCGATCGCGGTGACCGGAACGGTTATGACGGCGCTGTTGATAAAGTTGCGGCCAATGCCGCCTCGAGTCAGGACGGTCGAGTAGTTCTCGAACGTGAACTCCCAGGGTGGCGCCAGGCCGTCCCACCAGGGCGTCAGGGAGATATCGTAGGCCGTCCGGAACGAGCTGACCGCCAACGCTACGACGGGTACGGCCCAAACTAGGACGATGCCGACCAGCGCGGCGTGGTTGGCCACCCGGCCTACCAGCCCGCGCACCCGGCGCAAGGTGGGGCCGCTCATCCCGAGGTCCTTCGAAAGGACCGGATGTTGATCACAATCACTGGCACGGTGGCCGCTAACAAGACCACCGCGATGGCGCTGGCGGCCCCAACGTCGCGGGCGGCGAAAAGCTCGAAGTACATAGCTGTCGCCAGCACCTGGGAGCCGTAATTGCCGTTGGTCAGCACATAGATCACGTCGAAGACTTTGAGCGCATTGATCCCCATCAGCGTTATGACGATCACCACCGTGCTCGAGATTTGGGGCAGGAGCACACGAAAGAAGACCGCAGATTCGGCGGCGCCATCAATCCGTGCGGCCTCCAAAGTGTCGGCTGGGACGCCCTTGATCGCGGCGGACAAGATGACGGCGGCGAATCCGGTGGACATCCAGACGCCAATGAAGATGAGCGCCCCGTTGACTGTGCGCTCGTCGGCGAGCCAGGCGATCGGGTCTGCGGCGGGGAAAATACCCGTCCAGATCGCGTTCAGTGTCCCGGTCTGGCGCAGCCCAGGTGGATCGTAGGCGTAGATGAAACCCCAGATCACACCCGCGCCGACGAAGGACACGGCGGTCGGGAGCACAACCACCGTGCGGACCAGTTTCTCGTAGCGGACTCTGTCCCCGAGGGTCGCCACTACCAGTCCGAGCACCGTGACCAAGGCCGTGAAGGCGACCAACCAGAGGATGTTGTTGCGCAGTGCTCGCAACGTGTCGGCCTGCGTGAACGTGTCGATGTAGTTGGCCAGGCCAACAAATCCGCCCCCGGCGGCGTCTTGGAAACTCAGCATGATTGTCCGCACCAGCGGGTAGACCAGCATCACGGTCATCAACGCCAGCGCCGGGGCGAGCCAGATCCCGATTCTGATCCGGCGCGCCCAGCGCGGCGGTAAACGTCGGATGGCGAGTTCGCCCAACCATAGGTAGGCGACCAGGGCTACCGGCACCGTCACACCGACGATCCCGCCCACGGCTACAGCGGACATAGGGGGCTCCAATCATTGTGGTGGGGCAAGGAGTAACAGCCTCGCCCCACCACAGTCAGTTGGTCGATGGCGCCTTAGCCTCGATCCACGATCCTCGCCTACTGCGCCGCCCCAGCTAGGCACGCTGGACGGCCCTGACCGGCCGGGCAGGCCACCGGGTAGCCATCGCCGGCCAGGAACACCCATCGCACCCGTCTGGCGCTTCCCTGCGACGATCATCGGTGGATCCGGGCTTACAGATTGTCGAGGCGGGCTTGTTCGAGTGTCTCAAGTACCTCGTCAAGCTTGCTCGGGTCGTTGACGTACGTCAGCGATGCCGACCAGAACGCCTGGTTGACGGCCTGCGGCATGAGGTCGGAGGCGTCGAACCGGACGGCTGTGGCGGATGCCAGGATGCCTGCGGCCTTCTGCCTCGACTGGGTCGGGTACGCGTCGGCGGGGACTGACTTGTTGGCGGAGAGCCATTGGCCGGTGGCGGAGATGAGCGCCTGGCTTTCGGCGGTGACGAGGAACTGGAGCAAGGCGCGCACCTCGGGTGTGTCGGTGAAGGCCCCGAGCATTTCGCCGCTGGTTTCCACCAGCCCCGGCTGAGCGGGATCGAGGGGCGGGAACAAGAAGAAGTCGACGTCGGTTCCCTCCGCAATGCCGGGGACTTCTGCCACGGCGGTGGCGGTCAGCCAGTCCGCCTGGAGCGTCAGCTCGCATCTGGGCGGGTCGGACCACAGTGGCAGTGCTGCTTTGATGAAGTCCGTAGAGGCGACGGTGGTCGGGCCACCGTTGACCATGGCCGCGTCGGTGGCGATGCGCCCGAACTGCTCGAACGCCGCTCTGACCTCAGGGGAGGTCCATGGCAGCTCGCTAGCTGCCCACTGATCCCAGACTTCGACGCCGTAGCCGGTGAGCATGAACTGCTCAATCCAGTCTGTCGCCGGCCACCCGCTGGCGGCGCCGCTCTCCAGACCGATGCACCACGGTGTCTGTCCAGCGGCTGCTTGGCCAAGGGCCCATTGGTCAAGGTCTGCCCAGGCCGCTGCATCCACCGGGCCGGTGTAGTGTGCCGGATCGTAGTAGACCAGTCCCTTAACGGCGGCGGTGTCCATGATGCCGTAGAGCGTGCCGTCGTGGGAGCCGAGTTCTAGCAGCCCTGCGTCATAGTCGCGGCGCACCGTCGCCATGTCCAAGATTGGGTCTAGCTGGATCAGGTCTCCGGAGGCCATGAGCTGACGCATCTGACCGATCGAAGGATTGGTCACCAGGTCAGGAGGGTTTCCACCCTGGACGCGGGTCTCTAGGACTGAGAGCATGTCGCGGGTGCCCTCGTAGCGGACATCGACGCCGGAGACCTCCTCGAACGGTGCGAAGGCGGACATGAACTGGTCCATTTGGTCGCCGCCGAGCGAACCAAGAATTGTGATGGTGCCATCTAGCTCTTGGTCACCGACTATTTCCTGGGCGGCCAGGAAGGCCGCTTCCTCCAGGGGTGAGCGTGACTCATTGGTGGACGGCTCGGTGGTGCCGCACGCGGCGAGCAGGATAGCCGCTGACGCGAGGGCCGCAGTGCGAACTATAAGGTGTCTCATTCGAATCTCCTTTGATTGAAGGGCAATACGGAAAGCACTTTTGGCAGCTAATCTACCCCCCGGGCTAATCGCGGTCAAGGGCCGGAGCTATCCCCTTGAAGCATGCCGTGCGGGCAGGCCCCGGTGCGCGCAGACACGGTGCGACCTGTCAAAGACTGGCCTGTGAGCGGGATGGCAGGCCCCGGTGGAAATTCCGGGCGACCCGAAACACCTTTCCGGCGCGCCGGTAACGCTACCCCGGGCTCGGAGTAGCGCGTCCCGGAGGGCATGGCGCGGCTCTTCTCGCTCTGGAAACGGGCGCGGTAACCTCCGTCGGCACCGTTACCGTTCAGCCGGAAGGACCGTTACCCCGAAACCGGAGAAACCGTTACAGATCCGCCGGAATTTGCACCCCGGTGGGCGCGGACACGGTTCGCCGCCCCGCATCTCTCCGCAGCAACTGATGGCGGGCGCCCTACGGGCGCGCGGGCCCCGCTGACGTTGGGGTATGGCACGGCGGGCGCCCCAGTGCGCGCGGACACGGTTGGTTGGGCGCGAGCGCCCGGTGGGCAGCTAACCGGCGCCTTGGGGGAGGGTTAGACCGAGCGGCGGCGGACCAGGGTGACGGGGAGCGTCACCGATGGTGCAACCATCGACGGGTCAGCGATCATCGCGGTGAGAGTTGTGAACGCCCACCTACCGGTTTCTCTGAGGGGCTGGCGGATGGTGGTCAACTCGAGGGCCTCGGCCAGGGTCGAATCGTCGAATCCGATGATCCCCAGGTCTTCAGGCACATTCAGGCCTAGGCGCTGGGCCGCCAGATGCGCGGCCGCAGCCAACTCATCAGTATGCGCGAAGATACCGTCGGGAGGATGGCTGCCGGAGAGTATCCGGGTGGCGGCTGCGGCGGCATCGTCGAATGACCGTCCGGTTAGTACAACCGACTCTGGGGCAAGCGCCAGCCCTTGTGCAGCCAACGCGGCCTGAAAACCCTCAAGGCGGCGCCGGGAAGGCGACTCGAAAGCGGGCTGAACCTGCGCGTGACCGAGGAACGCGCACCGCCTCTTGCCTGCGGCCAGGAGCGCGTCGCCGGCTAATCGGCCGCCTAACTCATCGTCGGTCGCGACCGCCGGGAAACCGGGACAAGACACGTCAACAAACACCGCCGGCAGCCGCCCCTCCTGCAGTCTTAGGGCCACATCCAGGCTGATCGGCACAGACATCACAATCACGCCGTCCAGTGAGCGCATCGCGGGCAGCGTCTCCAGGACATGTGAAGATTCAGCGGCGGACTGGACGTCGAAAACCACGACCTCGGCCCGGTTGCCGGGCAGCGCCGACAGCACGCCGTTGAGCCGCTCCGCGAAGGACGGATATGAGGTGAACGGCGCGAACACTCCGATGCGCCCGCAATTCCGGCGCGCGCGCGCCTGGGCTGCCTCCTTCGGTACAAAGGCGAGCGCCTGGACTGCGTCCAAGACCCGTCGCCTGGTCGGTTCGGCGACCGCGCTCGGGTGATTCAGCGTCTTGGACACCGTTCCGATCGAGACGCCGGCCCGCGCGGCGACATCGTAGATCGTGGAGTGCCGCCTGCTCGGTGCCACTTTGCCTCCTGTCGCTGCTCCGGGTATCCCGCGCCCCGCGCTCGCCGCCGACGCGCGGATGCCAGCCACGAGCCTACCGGCGGTGTCCGCGAGCACGGCGCAGCCACCTCGGCCGCGTGTCTGAACCCGGCTTGCGCCGTTGGGGGAGGATGGTTGGTGGGGTGGATCGCTGGTGGGTCGATGGCTGGTGGGGTGGATGGTTGGTGGGGTGGATCGCTGGTGGGGTGGACGGTTGGTGGGGTGGATCGCTGGTGGGTGGATGGCTGGCGCGGCGGATCGCTGGTGGGTGGATGGCTGGTGGAGTAGATGGGATGCGAGTTGAATCGCTGGTGGGGTGGACGGCTGGCGCGGCGGATCGCTGGCAAGATGGTCGGCATGGTTCCGTTTGGGTGGCGCGTGGTGATTAATGCCGTCGGCCTGTGGGTGGTCGACGGCCTGTGGGACTCGATCCGGCTGATGCCACCCCAAGAGTCGGTGCTCAACGCGGCGATCTTCTACTTGGCGCTGGGTGTGCTGCTGGCGGCGGTCAACTCGATCGTCAAGCCGGTGGGCAAGTTCGTGACGTCCCCGTCTACATCGTCACCTTTGGGCTGTTCGCCCTGGTGATGAACGCCGCCATGCTGGAGTTGGTGGCGTTCGTCACCAGTTGGACGAGCTTCTCGCTGGAGATCGACGACTTCGGCTCCGCCGTCGGGGCTGCGTTCGTCCTGGCTGTGGTCACCGCGCTGTTGTCGATCCCGTTCAAACGCCGGGCAAAGGAGCGCGCCAACCGGGGCAGCGGCGACAGCGCACCGACTTAAGGCCCCGGGAGCCGCCCGCCGCCACGCCAGATGCCGTGCCCCCCCGCCGCCGGGACCCTCCGGCGTCATGCCGATAAGGCCCCGGGAGCCGCCCGCCGCCACGCCCGATGCCGTGCCCCTCCGCCGGCGGGACTCTCCGGCAGGGCCTTGAGCAAAGTCGGCCCGCGCCTGGCGCTGTCTGCGGCGTCGAGTGTTTCAATTTATCTCTTTTCCGGTGGCGAGTGTTTCAATTTATCTCCAGCCCAACCAAGCCCAGCGCTCTGACCTGCGGTGATGCTGAGGGGCGGAGATAAATTGAAACACTCGCCGAAACCCAGGAGATAAATTGAAACACTCGCGGCCCCCAGCCGACGAGTTGACACGTCCGGCGGGCCCGCTGCGGCCCTGAGCCGGTGCGTTGACACGCTCGGCGAGCCCATCGCGGCCCCCAGCCGACGAATTGACACGCCCGGCGAACCCATCGCGGCCCCAAGCCGCGTCGAGTGTTTCAATTTATC
>JAITJY010000197.1 GCA_031278675.1 Bifidobacteriaceae bacterium | reverse complement strand
CCAACTCAGCTTCGGTGTGGCCCGGCGTACCTTCCCGCGGCTGGTTTTGGAACAACACCGAGTTGAATGCCCCGAACTTGTCTGGCGCACCCGCCGCAACCGCATAGGCCGCAGCCGTCGCCCGCGTCGAATACATGCTGCCCGCCGACAGCCGGTCGAGGATCGCAATCGGGTGCATCACCAGCGATGCGACCCCCCGGTCAACGAGTTCTTGGATGTCTGCGGCGTTGTCCTTCTCGAAGCGGCGGCAATACGGGCACATGTAGTCCACGAACAAGTCCACTTGGGTCGGCGGCCGGTCGCGCCGCTCTGGCTGGTTGGCATCGCTCAACGCGGCGCCCCCGGCGCCGACACGGATTCCTGGAAGCGAGATCATGTTGGGCTCCCCCTTTTTGGCTGTGGTGGTGCTTGACACTAGCCACGTTACTCTCCCACCCGCGCCGGGTCCGCATTCGGGTACCTCATCCCAGCATGCGGCCTGCCCGGGTGCGGCCTGCCCGGGTGCGGCCTGCCCGCGCGGTGCACGGTGTGAGCTGCGGGGCGTGGCCAGGAGCGCAGATGGGTGGTGCTCCGGGCTGGTAAGCTAGCCGTTCGGCTGTCATCGCCAGGTGCGTGATGGCCTTGTTCGTGTGCCTGCTACCTGCGGTGGAGCGCTGCTGGTGGGCCCCAGCGGACAAATCGGACTTTTGGATACCTTGCAAGTACGCTCACCGGGTGGGCCGAGACAAACGGAAGACAACAACACGTGGCAAACATTAAGTCGCAAATCAAGCGGATTCGGACCAACGAAAAGCGCCGCCTGCGCAACAAGGCGGTCAAGTCCGAACTGAAGACCTATGTGCGGCGCACCCGCGAAGCGATCGCTGCTGGGCAGAAGGAAGTGGCCGAGACCGCATTGCGTGACGCCGCCCGCAAACTTGACAAGGCAGTGTCGAAAGGCGTGATCCACAAGAACCAGGCCGCGAACCGCAAGTCGGCTCTAGCGAAACAGGTCCAAGCCCTGCATTAGCCCCACTCGCCCCGCTGGCCCGGCCCGGTGGGTGAGCGTTGGGCAGGCGCGCCAGGTTTCCCCCCACCGGAAGGCGGACGATGCCGCCCGGTCGGTGACCCCTGGGCAAGCGCGCCAGTTCTCCCCCCACCGGAAGGCGGACGATGCCGCCCGGTCGGTGACCGTTGGGCAAGCGCGCCAGGTCCCCTGGCGAGAAACACACCAGCTTGGTCTACCATGTTTCCCAACGCGGCTCAGCCGCGCCAGGACCCCCGCAGCGCCGAGACCAACACCGACACCGCCGGCGCACGGGGGTCCGCCTCGAATCATCAGTGGCGCCTGGGCGCATCCGATCAGGACCGGTCAGGCGCCACCGGCCGCCTGGGAGACAGCGATGATCGCCCGCTCGACGGCGTAATAGCGGGCGGTTTTCGCGCTAGCCCCGCCGAGACCTTTGACCTGCGCATCCGCTTGGGCCACAGCCTCGATTGAGCGGGCCAGACCAGTCGCATCCCAGTGCCGCAGCATTCCTTTGGCTTGCGTGACCTGCCAGGACGGCAGACCAAGTTCCGCAGCCGGATCAGCCCGGGCTTGCACCGCCCAGCCCACCTTCGCCAGCACACGCAGACGTGACGCCAGGGCGCTGATCAGCACAACTGGGTCTAGTCCGGAACCCATCGCATAGCGCGCCAAGCGGAGGGCCTCGCCGGTTTGGCCGGTGGCGGCGGCATCGGCCACCTTGAATGCCGTGGTCTCCAAGCGGTCGCCGTAATAGCGTTCCACCATCTCGGGGGTGACGCGCCCCACCGTGTCTGCGGCCACCTGCTTCACCGCCGAGGCGAGTTCCCGCAGGTCTAAACCCACCGCCTGGACCAAAGCCCGGAGCGTCTCAGGATGAAAGGTGCGCTCAAAGCGGCGAAACTCGGCGGCGACGAACGCCTCCTTGTCGCGGTCGGAGCGGAGCGCACCGGCGTTGACCTGATGCGCTTTGGCAGCCTTCAACGCGTCCAGGAGTTTCTTGCCGCGCGTCCCGCCGCCGTGGCGGAAAATCACCATCGCGTCCGGGTTGGGCCGCGCCACATAGGCCAGGGCTTCTTCCAAGAACTCGTCGGAGGCCTTGTCGACCCCGGCGGCAACAACAACTGCGTACGGCGAAAACAGCGACCCGCTGGCTGCTCCCACCAGCGACTGGGCGGGCGCGGCGGCGTCTAGGACGGCAAGCTCCGCATCCGGGTGTTCTTGCCTGGCGAGGCGCACCAACCGGTCCTGGGCCCGGTCCGCCAACAAGTCCTCGGGTCCCTGGATCAAGACCAAGCGGTCGGGTTCGGCCCGGTCCCACGGAACGGGCGTGCTAGAACGAATTGCTGCTGCCACGCTCCAAGCTTCCCACGCGCCGCTGTCACCGAAACACCGCCACGCGCTTAGCGCGCACCGCAACCGGGTCGCAGCGGGGCACCCTCGCCGCGATCCGGCCCGGCCGCCTACCCGCCCGCCGCGCCGTTGTTCTCCACCACCTGGCGGGCGCTGCGGACCCCGCCACGCACCCACGCAAAGCGGTGAGGGGGCGGGCGCGGCATCGTCCAACCAAAAAAGTTGTAAACAAACTGCCAATCTGGTGTTCGTGGGGCCTCAGAACGGGTAATTTTTTAGGCATGGCTACTCCCCGAGTTTTATCCATTGTCCTGGCCGGCGGCGAAGGCAAGCGGCTGATGCCGCTCACCCGGGACCGGGCCAAACCGGCGGTGCCGTTCGGAGGCATCTACCGGCTGATCGATTTCCCGCTGTCGAACCTGGTCAACTCGGGCTACGTACAGATTGTGGTGCTGACGCAGTACAAGTCGCATTCGTTGGACCGCCACATCGCATCGACGTGGAACCTGTCGTCACTGCTACACCAGTATGTAGCACCGGTCCCGGCGCAGCAACGCAAAGGCAAGAACTGGTTCTTGGGATCGGCGGACGCCATCTACCAGTCACTCAACCTGATCGACGACGAACGCCCCGACATTGTGGTGGTAGTCGGCGCCGATCACGTCTACCGCATGGACTTTTCGCAGATGGTGCGCCAGCACATCGAATCCGGTGCGGACCTGACGGTGGCGGGCATCCGCCAACCGCTGGGGCTGGCCGACCAGTTCGGGGTGTTGGAGACCGACCCGGACCACCCAGGATTCATCAAGGCTTTTCGGGAAAAGCCGAAGGACGCGCAGGGCCTCGCCGATGACCCGGGCTCAGTGCTGGCATCGATGGGCAACTACGTTTTCACCGCCGATGCACTGGTGGATGCCGTCCTCCAGGACGCCTCAAAGGTCGCGTCACGCCATGACATGGGAGGCGACATTGTGCCAGCCTTCGTGGAGCGCGGCGGAGCCGGCTTCTACGATTTCAAATTCAACGACGTGCCTGGTTCAACCGACCGCGACCGCGCCTATTGGCGCGATGTCGGCACTTTGGACGTGTATTACGAGGCCCACCGCGACCTGATTTCAACCGTTCCGGTGTTCAATTTGTACAACTGGCGTTGGCCGTTGATTACTGGGAACACTGGGCTGCCTCCGGCGAAGTTTACCCACGCCGAGCCGGGACGGCTCGGTCACGCATCGCGGTCACTGGTTTCGCCGGGAGTGATTGTCTCCGGTGCGTCCATCTCCGGGTCAGTGGTTTCCCCGGGGGTCAAACTCCATTCCTGGGCGCAGGTCACCGACTCGGTGATCCTCGATGAGGTAGAGATTGGCCGCCACGCCCAGGTCAACCGGGCCATCGTGGACAAGGCTGTCGTGGTCGCCGAAGGCGCCACGATCGGGATCGATCCGGAACGCGACCGCGCCCGTGGTTTCACGATCACCGCCGGCGGCGTCACAGTGGTTCCGAAAGGCGCCAACGTCGAACCTTGAGTGGCCTTGAGGTTGGGCTGATACGCTGCCACTATGCCCGCTTTCATGCCCTTCAGGGCTTACCGGTATGCGCCCGGCACCAATTTTGATGCGGTGATCGCACCGCCCTATGACGTGCTATCCGATCAAGAGATCGCCGCCTTGAAGGCGCGCGAGGCGCACAACATCACTCACATCGACATCCCGGCGGGCGGTGACTTGTCCCGCCCGGGCTCGGCGTTCGCCCCAGTTGCGGGCGCCGCCCCCTATACGCGCGCCGCACACCTCCTGCGCGACTGGCTGGCGGAAGGTGTGCTGGTGGCGGACGAGACGGCATCGTACACCGTGTACCGGATGAGCTTCACCGACGCGAGTGGGGCGGCCCGCGAACTGGTGGGCGTGCTCGGCGGCTTGGAGGTGGTAGACCCGGGCGCGGGCGGCGTGCTCCCCCACGAACGCACCACCCCGAAGGCGGTCAGCGACCGGCTGGACTTGACCCGGGCGACAAACGCCAACCTGTCCCCCGTGTGGGGTTTGACGTTGGCCACCGGGCTGACGAAGGCACTGGCCACACCCGGCGAGAGCGTCGGCCAGGTCACCGCGCAGGGCGTATTGCACCGGGTTGAGCGGGTGGTGGACCCGGCCCGCATCGCTGAGATTTCAGCGATTATTGCCGACGATGACGTGCTGATCGCCGACGGCCACCACCGGTACGCCATCTCCCGCACCTACCGAGACGAGGTCCGCGCTGCTACGGGACGCACCGACACGGCGGCCGAATACACGCTCGCTTTCGTGGGCGAACTGGTCGCGGACCAACTCTCGGTCGAGGCGATCCATCGCCTGTATTCAGGGGTTTGCTGGGAACATTTGTACGGGGCGCTGGCGGCTTGCTTCGCCATGGCCCCCCTGGACCAGGTCCTACCAGAGACCCTGGCAGAAATGGTGGACCGCGGGCGGCTGGTCCTGTTGCACCCAGAGGGGTCCGCCACCTGGCTGATCCCGAAGCCAGGGGCGTTCGACGGCGTCCGTGCCCTTGATGGGGCCTACCTGGAGCACGCCCTCGCGGCCGTCGCCGCCGACCCGAGCGGCGCTTCGCTACAAGTCTCCTATCAGCACGGATTAGCGGAAACGCTGGATGCCGTCCGGTCCCACACCGGGGGTGTCCTGGTGCGCCCCACGAGCATCGCCGAGATCCGGCGGACCGCCCGCGAGGGTCTGCTGATGCCACCCAAATCGACCTTCTTCACGCCGAAACTCCGGACCGGGTTTGTGATCCGGCCGACCGGGCTCGCTGCGGACGCGAATCCGGTCTAGCGACCGGCGCTGAGCTACGATCCGCCGATCCGCTGGTCCGCCGATCCGCCGATCCGCCGATCCGCCGATCCGCCGATCCGCCGATCCGCCGATCCGCTGGTCTGCGGCTACTGCGCGGATTCAAGGCTCAGGCGAGCGGGGTGAAAACCCATCTCAGCTTGGTGGGCTCCAACCCGACCGATTCCCACGGGCCATCGACTTGGACCACCGCCACTCCGGTGGTGGGCAGTCCGCGGCGCACCCGTGCCACCGCGTGCGGATCAGACCCAGGACCGGCCAACTTGTAGGCAACGGCGGACATAGTCGGTTCATGCCCGAACACCATCACTGTGCCGGCCTGCGGGTCAACCTCACGGATTGCTGCCAGCGCATCTTCCACGTAGCCGGTATATAGCGCATCCAGAATTATGGGCTCAACCGCCCACTGGGCGGCGGCGGCCATCGCATTGAAGGTTTGTTTGGCGCGCCGTGCTTTTGACACGAGTGCGGTGCTCGGCGCCAGACCGAAGCTACTCAACTCGCGCGACACGATCCGGCACTGCTCATATCCGATTTCGCTCAATTGGCGGTCCTGGTCGTTACCGCCGTCACCGCCACCCGCCTTTGCGTGGCGCACCAGCACCAAGGTCCGTTCCATAAACTGATTCTACGTAATGCCTTTGGAGTTGGTGAACTCCGCCCGGCGTTCATTCCGGTTTTCCCCGGCGCATCACACTGCGTCTTTAGGCGCCCATGGCGTGGACGCCGCCGTCCACGTGGATCATTTCGCCGGTTGTGGCCGGGAACCAGTCAGAGCTGAGCGCCACGACGGCCCGCGCGGCGGGCCGCGGATCGGATGAGTCCCAACCTAAGGGAGCCCGCTCAGGCCACATTCCTTCCATCTGGTCAAATCCGGGAATCGATGTAGCGGCCACCGTCTTGATTGGTCCCGCGCTGACCAGGTTGACCCGCACACCGTTGGGCCCCAGGGCGCGTGCCAGATACCGCGCGGTGGCTTCCAGCGCAGCCTTGGACACCCCCATCCAGTCATAGACCGGCCAAGCGAAGCGCCCATCAAAGGTCAATCCGGTGATGGCTGACCCAGGGCGCAGTAGCGGCAGGGCCGCCACGCCCAGCGCCTTCAAGGAATACGCCGACGTCTGAAGAGACACCGCCACATCCCGCCAGTCACCCGCCAAGAATTGGCCGCCCATGATCCTGCCCGAGGCAAAGCCGATGGAATGAACCACACCATGCAACTCGTCCGTGTGTTTGTGCAACCGTTCCGCGAGGCTCGCCAGATCGGCTTCGTCAGTCACGTCCAATTGCTCCACGGGGATCGCCTCACCCAGTTTCCTGGCCGTCACTGCCGTCAACCGGGCACCCTTCCCGAACGCCGTCAGGATGACGCGGCCGCCTTCTTGTTGCGCGAGCCGCGCCACCTCGAACGCGATCGACTTGTCCGTGAGCACTCCTGTGACCAGCAGCGTCTTGCCTTCCAACAGGCCCATCCGGTCTCTCCTTTATTGATAGTTCTCGCCCGCGATCAACCAGGCGCTCCCCCGAGGCAGCGCTTAGTGGCCCATGCCGAGCCCGCCGTCCACGGGGAGGACGGCACCGTTGACGTACGGCGCGTTGGCGAGGAACAAGGCGGCCTGGGCGACATCGTCCACCGCACCGAACCGCCCTGCGGGAATGCGTTCGAGGTAGGCGGCCCGGACCTGTGGCGCCAGGTCGGCTGTCATGTCGGTCTCGATGAAACCTGGGGCGATCACGTTCGCGGTGATCCCGCGCGCCCCGACCTCGCGGGCCACCGACCGGGCCAACCCGACCAGTGCGGCCTTGGAGGCGGCGTAGTTGGCCTGCCCAATCCCCCCGATCGAGCCGACCACCGACCCGATCAGGATGATAGCTCCCCGGCGCCGCGCCACCATGGACCGGGCTGCCCGCCTGACCTGGCGGAAGGTCCCCGCCAGGTTGGTGGCGGCGGTGGCGGCGAAGTCGGCATCCGACATGCGCAGCAGCGGCCGGTCAGCGACTATTCCGGCGTTCGCGACCAGGGCTTCGACCGGACCGAAGGCCGCTTCGGCCGCGCGGAAGGCCGCGTCTACCTCCTCCGTTGACGTGATTGAGCCGGTTAGCTGCGCTACCCGCGGGTCGGTGATGCCGGGGCCCGCCCCCCGCCGGTCCAGCGTCGCGACGTTCCAGCCGGCCTCGAAGAAGGCCGCCGCGACCGCTTGGCCAATTCCGCGGCTAGCTCCGGAGATAAACACGTGTCGTGGCACCCTTGGAGGTTACCGCCAACGAGCCGCCGAGCCTTGCAGGGAAGATGCCTATGTGGCCCCGGCGTTCTTGTCGCCTACCTACAATCCCTCGCCCGATGCCGTGCCCTCCCGCACCGCCCGGCGTCAGCTTCCCGGCGGCGTCTCCCCGCCCCGCTGCCCGATGCCGTGCCCTCCCGCACCGCCCGGCGGCATCGTCCCGGCGGCATCGTCCCGGCGGCATTGTCCCGGCGGCATTGTCCCGGCGGCGGTGCTAGGCGAGTTCGATCAGGTCTTCGTAGTCGGAGGACCAGAGATCCTCGTCACCGTCGGGGAGGAGCAAGACTCTTTCCGGCCCGAGGGCGCGGACGGCGCCCGCGTCGTGCGTCACGAGGACTACGGCCGCTTTGACATTGGCCAGCGCGGCCAGGATTTCGAGGCGGGACGCCGGATCGAGGTTGTTGGTCGGCTCGTCGAGGAGCAGCACATTGGCGGATGAGACGACCAGGATCGCCAATGCGAGCCGGGTCTTCTCGCCACCGGACAGGACGGCGGCTGGTTTGTGGACGGCATCGCCGCTGAACAGGAACGACCCGAGAATCTTGCGGAGTTCGGTGGTGTCCATGTCGGGTGCGGCCGAGACCATGTTTTCTAGCACCGAGCGGGCCGGGTCCAAGGTCTCATGTTCCTGGGCGTAATAGCCAAGTTTCAGGCCGTGACCAGGGATGACTTGGCCGGTGTCGGGTTCTTCGAGACCTGCCAGGAGCCGCAACATGGTGGTCTTGCCAGCGCCGTTGAGTCCTAGGATCACTACCCGTGAGGCCCGGTCGATCGCCAAGTCAACATCGGTGAAGACCTCTAGCGAACCGTAGGATTTCGACAGTCCTTGGGCGCTGAGTGGGGTTTTCCCGGATGGCGCGGGGGTAGGGAACCGGATCGCTGCGACTTTCTCACGGGCCTGGTTAGCGTGGGTACCTTCGATCAGTCGTTCGGCTCTTTTCAGCATGTTCTGGGCGGCGACCGCTTTGGTTGCTTTGGCCCGCATTTTGTTCGCTTGGGCGGTCAGGGCAGCCGCTTTCTTCTCGGCGTTGGCGCGTTCGCGGCGGCGGCGCCGCTCGTCGGTTTCGCGCTGTTCGAGGTAGGCGGACCATCCGAGGTTGTATTCGTCGAGGCGGCAGCGCCGCGCGTCTAGGTAGTAGACCTTTGTGACGGTGTCTTCGAGCAGGACGGCATCATGCGAGATGACCATGAAGCCGCCCTGGTAGGCCTTGAGGAAGTCGCGCAGCCAGCGGACGGAGTCTTGGTCGAGGTGGTTGGTGGGCTCGTCAAGGAGTAGCGTGTCTGCGTCTTGGAACAGGATTCGCGCCAACTCGACGCGGCGGCGTTGGCCGCCGGATAAGGTTCCGAGGGGCTGGGCGAGGGCGCGCTCTTCCAACCCGAGATTCGCCGCGATGCGGGCTGCCTCTGCTCTGGCGCCGTAACCGCCGGCGGCTTCGAACCGCGCTTCCAGCTTGGCGTAGCGGTCTATGGCTTGGTTCATCTTGGTGGCGTCGGAGCTGGTCATCGCCTCGCTGGCGCGGTCTAATTGCCGAACCAACCGGTCCAGGTGGCGCGATGACAACACGCGGTCCATGGCGCTGACCGCCAGGTCCCCTGCCGCAGGGTCTTGTGGCAGGTAACCCACGGTCCCGCTGCGCTGAACCGTCCCGGCCTCGGGTGGCCGCTCCCCGGCCAACACTCGCATCAAAGTTGTCTTGCCGGCGCCATTGCGTCCCACCAAACCCACCCGGTCGCCGGGGCCCACCCGGCAAGCCACCTGTTCCGCCAACAGTTCCGCGCCGGCGCGCAGTTCGAGACCTGATGCGGAAATCACGATGGCCAATGCTATCGCGGTTGGCAACCAGACCTGCCACACCGGATGGACCGCTCCCGCCCCAGACCACCCCTACTTTGGCACGCCCAAACCCCCAGACCCCCCCTACTTTGGCACGCCCAAACCCCCAGACCCCCCCTACTTTGGCACGCCCAAACCCCC
>JAITJY010000168.1 GCA_031278675.1 Bifidobacteriaceae bacterium | reverse complement strand
CCAACTCCAAGAGCATTCGGCGGTCCTGGCCGCCGTGGCCCTCAGCCGCCAATCCGGCTGCGACTTCGCAGACGCACTGATTGCCGAACTGGGCGCACGCGCCGGGTGCGCCCACACCGTCACTTTCGACCGCCGGGCGGCCTCTTCCATCCCCACCATGCAGGCGTTGGCCAGGCCCTGATCAACCCAGCACTGGCCGGCGGCCCCAGATTGCGGTGCGTCACAGCGCCAGCGGCAGCTCCGTCGCGGGGATTGGGCTCGGCAGGTCGGTTGAACCCTGCAAATAGGTGTCCACCGCAGCGGCGCAGGCCCGGCCCTCAGCGATGGCCCACACCACCAGGGATTGACCCCGGCCCGCATCCCCCGCCACGAACACACCCTCCTTCGCCGTCGCGTAGCCACCCGACCGCGCCAAGGCGCCGCCCGCCGTCAACCCCAGACCTAGCTGTGCCTCCAACGAGCCGGCCTCAGGGCCGCTAAAGCCCATCGCGATCAGCACCAAGTCAGCCGCCAAGCGCCGCTCGGTCCCCGGAACCGGCTCGAAACCGCCGGATGGTGAGCGGACGGCATCGGCCACGGCAATCGCCTCCAGTTGCCCGTCCGTCCCCAAAAACGCCAAAGACGTGACGCCATAAAGACGGGCGCCACCCTCCTCATGCGACGATGACGTCCGGAAAACCTGCGGGAACACCGGCCACGGCTGGTGCGCGGGACGTTCCGTACCCGGCTGGGCCATGATCTCCAACGAGGTGACCGACCGGGCACCTTGCCGCAGCGACGTGCCCACACAATCAGAGCCCGTATCCCCGCCGCCAATCACCACCACATGTTTGTCGCGGGCCGTCACCGCCTTGGCCACCATCCGGCCGGAGGCAACCACATTGGCCTGCTCCAAGAACGGCTTGGCGAACACCACACCATCCAACTCGCGGCCAGGCAACACCAAGTCCCGGGGCGTGGTCGCCCCGATGGCCACCACCACCGCGTCATAGCGCACCGCCAATTCGTCCCACGTGATGTCACGGCCAATTTCGACACCCGTGCGGAACCGAGTCCCCTCCGCCTGCATCTGGGAAACCCTCAGGTCAACATGATGCTTGCCCAATTTGAAGTCCGTAATCCCGTAACGCAGCAGCCCGCCGGGCCGGTCAGCCCGCTCATAAACCGCGACCGTGTGACCCGCCCGCGTCAACTGCTGGGCGCAGGCCAGCCCCGCCGGCCCCGACCCGACCACAGCAACCGTCATGCCCGTCAGCCGCTCCGGGATCTGAGGCGTGACCCAGCCCTCGGCGAACGCCCGGTCCACAATCGCCATCTCCAACAACTCGATTGTCACCGGCGGCTGGCTGATCCCCAGGACACAGGAACCCTCGCACAGAGCAGGGCAAATGCGCCCAGTGAACTCCGGAAAATTGTTAGTCGCATGCAACCGTTCCGCCGCAGCGCGCCAATCGCCGCGCCACGCCAGGTCATTCCATTCTGGAATCAGGTTGCCCAAAGGACAGGCCCGGTGACAAAACGGCACGCCACAGTCCATGCAGCGCCCCGCTTGGCGGTGCAACATCACCCCATCGAGGGGCACATCGGCGTGGACCTCCTTGAAGTCCAACAGGCGCAGCGAAACCGGCCGGTCCGCCGGCACCTCGCGCTGGCGGACCTTGAGGAACCCAGTCGGATCAGCCACGGCTCGCCTCCTTCATGATCTCGCGCCAAGTCCCCGGATCGTGGTAATCCAGCCCCTGGCGCTTCGCCTTCGCCAACGCCTCCTGCATCCGCTTGTAATCCCTGGGCACCACCTGGGTGAAATTCGCCCGCTCCTGGTCCCAGTGATCAATCAAACGGGTCGCCGTCGCTGAACCGGTCTCCTCCGCGTGCCGGCGCAGAAGCGTAAGAAGCTCGGCGTCATCTGCCACTGGTTCCAGCAACAGTTCGCCCCGCTCCAACGCCCCCGGCGTCAGCCGCCCCACTTCCAGCCGGTAAACGTAGGCCCGCCCGCCGGACATCCCCGGACCGATGTTCCGCCCAGTCGGACCCGCCACTACCGCCAAGCCGCCGGTCATATACTCGCAGCCGTGGTCACCCACGCCCTCTACCACCAGCGTTGCCCCCGAGTTGCGCACCGCGAACCGCTCCCCCACCTTGCCGTACAGGAAAATCTCGCCAGAGGTGGCGCCATAGCCGATCACGTTGCCCGCCACGACCGTCCGCGCCGGATCGAACGGCACATCCAACGGCGGCCGCACCACAATCCGCCCCCCGGACAGGCCCTTCCCCAGGTAATCATTCGAATCGCCGACCAGCCGTAGCACAATCCCCCGGGGCAAGAACGCCCCAAAGCTCTGCCCGCCGCTCCCCACGCACGTAATGTCGATGGTGCCGGGGGGCAGACCCGCGCCGCCATAGCGCCGCGTGACCGCATGACCCAACATTGTGCCAACCGTCCGGTTGACGTTGCGCACCTTGGTTTCGATGAACACCGGTTGGCCGTCTTCAAGGGCGGGTGCCGCCTCGGCGATCAGACGGTTGTCCAACGCCGCCTCTAGCCCATGGTCTTGAGCGCGGGTGCGCCGCAGCGCCGATCCGGCCGGATTGAGCGGGACTTCGAGGATTGGGCCCAGGTCCAGACCGGCCGCCTTCCAGTGCTCTTTGGCCCCGGTCGCGTCGATCGCCCCGACCTGACCGATCGCCTCATCAAGGGAACGGAACCCCAACTCAGCGAGGTATTCGCGGACCTCTTGCGCAATGAACTCGAAATACGTCACAACATAGTCCGCCTGCCCCGTGAACCTGGCCCGCAGTTCCGGGTTTTGCGTGGCGATCCCGACCGGGCAGGTGTCTCTTTGACACACCCGCATCATGACGCAACCGAGCGTGACCAGCGGTGCCGTCGCGAAGCCGAACTCTTCCGCACCAAGCAGCGCACCGATCACCACATCCCGGCCAGTTTTCAGCTGGCCGTCCACCTGCACCCAGATACGGTCCCGCAAATTGTTGGCGAGCAACGTCTGCTGAGTTTCCGCAAGCCCCAGTTCCCACGGTCCGCCCGCATGTTTGATACTGGTCAGCGGTGAGGCGCCGGTGCCGCCATCGTGCCCTGAAATGAGCACCACGTCGGCGTGGGCCTTCGACACCCCCGCCGCGACCGTGCCCACCCCGACCTCGGCAACCAGTTTGACGTGGATGCGCGCCTGCGGGTTGGCGTTCTTCAGGTCGTGGATCAACTGTTTGAGATCTTCGATCGAATAGATGTCGTGGTGGGGCGGCGGCGAGATCAACTGCACCCCCGGCGTCGAATGCCTGGTTAGGGCAACCCACGGATAGACCTTGGCGCCAGGCAATTGGCCGCCTTCGCCAGGCTTGGCGCCCTGCGCCATCTTGATCTGGATGTCATCCGCATTGACCAGGTATTCCGAGGTGACCCCAAACCGCCCCGAGGCGACCTGTTTGATCGCCGAACGGCGCAACGGGTCCAAGAGCCGTTCGGGGTCCTCGCCGCCCTCACCCGTGTTGGACTTGGCGTGGAGCCGGTTCATCGCGATAGCGAGGGTCTGGTGCGCCTCGATCGAGATTGACCCATAGGACATGGCGCCCGTAGAGAACCGTTTGACTATCTCACTGACCGGTTCGACTTCCTCCAGCGGCACCGGCGGGCGCAGGTTGCGGCGGAACTTGAACAGGCCCCTGATCGTGGCCAGTGCTTCGGACTGGTTGTCCACCCGGGCGGTATAACGCTTGAACAAGGCGTAGTCGCGGCGGCGCGCCGCAGTCTGGAGTTCGAAGATCGCGTCCGGGGTCAGCAGATGCGTCTCACCGCTGCGGCGCCACTTGTATTGGCCACCCGAATCCAGGATCTCTTGCTGCGTGCCCGCAGATGCCTTGGGATAGGCCCGCGCGTGCCGGGCGGCCACCTCCGCCGCGATCTCGTCCAGCCCAATCCCTTCAAGCCGCGAAGTGGTGCCCGTGAAATATTTCTCCACCAACTTCGAGGCCAACCCGACCGCCTCAAAGACCTGAGCGCCGCGGTAAGACGAGACCGTGGAGATACCCATCTTCGACATCACTTTGAGGACGCCTTTACCCAGCGCTTTGATCAGATTGGTGACCGCTTGGTCGGGGGCGATCTCGCCCAAGTCCCCCGCCGCTGCCAGCTTTTCGACCGATTCCATCGCCAGGTACGGGTTGATCGCCGCCGCGCCGTAGCCGATCAGCAACGCCACATGGTGGACCTCGCGGACATCGCCGGCCTCCACCACCATGCCCACCCGCGTGCGGGTATGGTTCCGCAACAAGTGGTGGTGGACAGCGCTGACCAGCAACAACGATGGGATGGGGGCCAGCTCCGCATCAGAGTCGCGGTCGGAGAGCACAATAAAACTGGTTCCCGCCGAAACGGCCGCGTCCACCTCCGCGAAGATTTCCTCCAGCCGTCCTTCCAGCGCTGGGCCGCCGCCGGCCACCGGATACAAGCCCCGCACCGTGACCGCGTTGAACGCGCCGGCGCTCTTGTAGCGGCCAATCCGGGCCACCTTTTGCAGATCCTCGTTACCCATCACCGGGAATGGGAGCACCAGTTTGCGGGCATGGTCCGGGCATTCCGCCAACAGATTGGGCATCGGCCCGATAGTAGTCGACAAGCTGGTTACCATCTCTTCCCGGATAGCATCCAGCGGCGGGTTTGTGACCTGGGCAAACATCTGGCTGAAGTAGTCGAACAAAAGCCGGGGGCGGTTCGACAAAACCGCTAGCGCGGCATCGTTCCCCATCGAGCCGAGCGCTTCGCCGCCCGTTAGCGCCATCGGGGTGAGCAGCAGGCGAGTGTCTTCCTCCGTGTAGCCGAACACAAGCTGGCGGCGGGTCACC
>JAITJY010000159.1 GCA_031278675.1 Bifidobacteriaceae bacterium | reverse complement strand
ACCAACAAGGGGCAGATTTCATTCCGGGTCTTGTCCTCACACGCCCTGGTCCCCGCTGAACACGAGTCGTGAATCACCGAAACCGGTGCGACCACCGGAGCCGCCACACAGCCGGCGCGGCAACACCCCGCAACCCCAACCAGAGGACTCTGCCAAGAGCCCTGACCCCCCGGGGTGCACCTGGCCTGGCTCACAACGCCGTCCTGGGAATCCGGTGAATAAACCGGACTCCCAGGCCAAGCCTGCGCTTGCCTTCCGCGTTTCCGCTGGTCAGCGTACCGCCGCCCGGCGCGGGCACGGCCGGAGCGTGGTTATCCACCACACCTCCTAAAGGCACCCCACAAACTCTGGCCGCTTCGCTCCGAGATTTTGCGGGGACCCCGAGTAGGCGAAACTCGGCTCAGGTGCAAAGGTTTCGGCTACCTAGTGGGTCTAGTCGAAAAGGATGGCCACCTGTTCCTGCCTTCCTCCGGCCAGACCACCACCGCCGATCAGGTAAGGGAGTTGCGCCTTGCCGACCAAGCCTAAAGCCAGGGCGGAGTTCGCCGAGGACAGCTGGGTCAGGGAGTCCGCTTGAGGTGATTGTTGAAGAACGCGATGGCGGCAGCTTCGCCGTGAGGGCCACCAGCCTCGTGATTGTTGAAGGGCCAGATGGTCAAGTCTTTGGGACCGGCGTAAGTATTGTAGGCAGCGAACACCGTCGATGGCGGAACTATGTTGTCCATCAGCGCCACCGTGAACTGGGCCGGGACCCGGGCGCCCCGGGCCAGGTTGACTCCATCGAAATAGGCCAGGACCTCGAACAAGTGCTCCGCCCGGTTGCGGTGGCAGGCGAGGTAAGCGGTGAACTCGGCGAAGGGACGCTCATCGGTCACTTCCAAACCCCGACGCACATCCGCCAAGAACGGCACGACGCACCACGCCGCGCTAACCCCCCGGCCCAGACGGGCCGCCGCGAGCGCCATCGCCCCTCCCTGGCTGGTACCCATCACCCCGACGCGAGCCGGGTCTACCTGCGGAAGGGCACGGGCGGCATCGACCGCCATCACCGCATCCGTGAACAGGCGCCGGTAGTAGTACGTCGCCTTGTCGTCGATCCCCCGCGTGCAAAACCCGGGCACCGCCGGGCCGGACCACCCCGCATCCGGCGTCGCACCGGCCGACCAAGACGAACCCTGCCCGCGGCTGTCCATCTCAACGTGCACAAACCCCGCAGCCGCCCACAGCAGATTCTCGGTCGGCAGGCCGCGGCCCCCGCCGTAACCCGCGTAGGTCACCACAGCCCCCAGCGGACCCGCCGCACCGTGCGGCAGGCGCACCCAACCCTTGATCGGTTCACCAGCAAACCCGGCGAACGTCAGATCGTAGATATCGATTGCAACCAGCCCTACCTCGGCTACTTCCAGGCGCGGCTCGAACCACCCAGCGCGCGATGCCGCCAACGTATCCGCCCAGAACTCATCGAAATCCTCAGGCAGCAACACAGAACTGGTATAGCGCCGCAGTTCATCCAGCGGCATATCACGCAGCACCAGGCGATCCTTTCGACCGTGACGGGGGTTGGTCAGCCAGCGGCCCAGCCCAACTTCTGGGACCGCTCCCCCGATGCTAAACCCTCTCACCGCCAGTGTGTCCACCCAGCCGACGGCGTTGGACTATAGACTGGGCGGGTTTACGCGCACTGGCTTGAGCCTCGCGCCCACCAGTTGAATCCAGGAGAAGAATTGAAGTGAAGAGCGCCGTCGAAACCCTCGACCCCACCAAAGTCAAGCTGAGTGTCGAAGTTGAGGCCGAAGACTTCGGCCCCGCCGTGGACCGAGCCTACAAGGAGATCATCGGGGAGGTCTCAATCCCCGGTTTCCGGCGCGGCAAAGCGCCCCGGCGGATAATTGACCAGCGCTTCGGCCGAGGCACGGTGCTGGCGCAGGCGGTCGAAGACGGGATGAACGACTGGTTCACACAGGCGGTCAAGGAAACCGAGTTGTCGCCCATGGGCGCGCCTCAGATTGATCTCATTAGACAGCCAGACCCGAAAGAGCCCGCGCCCAGCTTCGAGTTCACGGCAACAATGGAGGTGGCGCCGCACATCACGCTGCCGGACTGGCCCAAGATCACCATCACGGTAGATCCGGTCACCCCAACGGACGATGCCGTCGGCCAAGCCCTCGACGCCCTCCGGGAGCGCTTCGCCTCACTTAAGACAGTGGACCGCCCCGCCCGCACGGGTGACTTCGTCACGATCGATCTGGTCGCGGAAGTCAATGACGAAGAAGTCGATTCGGTCACCGGATATTCCTACCAAGTGGGCTCGGGGGAAATAGTCAAGGGAATTGACGAGGCGCTGGACGGTTTGTCGGCCGGCGAGACCACCGTCTTGGAATCGGTGCTGGCGGGCGGCCCCGCTGCGGGTAAAGAAGCGATGATCACGATCGTGGTAACGGCGGTCAAGGAAAGCGAATTACCGGAGGCGAATGACGAGTTCGCGGAACTCGCCAGCCCATTCGACACGATTGAGGAGTTGCGCGCGGACATCAGGGATGATCTAACGCTAAGAAATGAGCGCGACCAGTTGATCCAGGCCCAGGAGCGCCTGATGGACCACCTGATTGCCACTCTGGATATCCCGGTCCCATCTGGCGTGCTGAGCCAGGAAACCGACCGGGTTTTGGCAAGGCTCAGCCCAACCGAACTGGCGGAGAAGGATCGCGAATCCGCCGCCCAAGACGCCGCCCAGGCGATCCGCACCCAGATGCTGGCGGACGCGCTGGCGACGCACTTCAAGGTGCGGGCCTCCCAGGCCGAGTTGATCGACTTCATGATCGCATCGAGCCGCTCTTACGGGATTGACCCGCGGCTGTTTATCCAAGCAGCGCAGTCGAGCGGTGAACTGCCCCACTTCTACGCTGAACTGGTCCGCAACAAGGGCGCAATTGCGGCCCTCGAACAGGTCAAGGTGCTCGACACCGAAGGTGACGTCATCGACGTCAAGGCCCGCATCGCGGCCCGCACCGCCCCGCCGGAAGGCTCCGTCATCCCGCTGGACGGCGCCGCCCCGGCCACTGCCGCCGCCGGCACCGGCGAGATAGACGAGATCCCAGTCGATCTCAGCTTCGCCGTCGGCCTGGACGAAGATGCCGATTGGGACGAAGACGACTGGGACGAAGACGACTGGGACGAAGACGACTGGGACGAAGACGACTGGGACGACGACGAAGACGATGACGAAGACGAAGACGAAGACGAAGACGACGAAGACGATGACGACGGCACCGACGACCCGGACGACCAAAACGGCATCGACCGCCCGGACAACGCAAACGAAGACGATGACGACGGCATCGGCAACCTGGACGACGAAAACGACGAAAACGACGAAAACGACGAAAACGGCATCGACCACCCGGACGACGCCGACGAACGGGCCTGAACTGACCGCTGGGTCTGCCCGCGGGGCCCGGCGGGCTGGCCCGGTCCCCGGGAGGCCTGCGGGCCGGCGGGATGCCCACTGCGGCACTCGCGCCAACCCGGCGAGGCAGATTGTTATCAAGCCCGTAGTGAAATGTGCCCCACTTGGTCGGCGGGGCTTGGCGCGGGGCGTTAGGGTCTTGTGTTGGACAACATCGCCTTGCGGCAGGGCTGGAGGGCTGGCGTCCCGCACCGCCACCGGCCGTCGGCCCGCGCCAGCGCGGGAGGCGGCCAGGGTTACAGCACTGATCAAGGTAAGCCAAACTCAACAAACCAGGAGCTCGGTATGAACATGGCCCAGCCATTGCTGGCCGGGGGCGAAGGTCCCGCGATGGGTCTGAATGACTCGATTTTCAACCGCCTACTGCGCGAGCGCATCATCTGGCTCGGCAGTGAGGTCCGCGACGAGAACGCGAATGCGATCTGCGCCCAGATGATGCTGCTGGCCGCAGAGGAGCCGGACCGCGACATCTACCTCTATATCAACTCGCCGGGCGGGTCGATCACCGCAGGGATGGCGATCTACGACACGATGCAATACGTCAAACCGGATGTGGCGACGGTCGCGGTGGGGATGGCCGCTTCAATGGCGCAGTTCTTGTTGTCCTCGGGCGCCAAAGGTAAGCGCTACGCCACCCCGCACGCGCGGGTGATGATGCATCAACCGTCGGGCGGGATTGGCGGGACGGCAACCGACATCCGGATCAACGCCGAATTGATCCTGCACATGAAGCGCCAACTCGCGGAACTGATCTCGGAACAGACCGGCAAGAGCGTGGAGCAGATCAACAAGGACTCCGACCGGGACCGCTGGTTCACGGCGAGCGAGGCCCTGGACTACGGCTTTATCGACAAAGTGGTGGCTCACGAATCGGTGGTCCGCTCCGGCGCGAAGAAGAAGGCCTGAGGGAGGCAAGCGATGAGTAATCTAGACCCACGTTCGACTTACGGGACGTTGACGCCACTCGCGGAGGGCCGCGCCGCGGGCTGGTCCGCTTTCGGGTTGGCCCGGCCCCTGACCGCCCCCGATCCCGTTCCGGGCCCGGGTGGCCGCGTAGCGCCCCAGCCCCAAGCGCGCTACGTGCTGCCCTCATTCGAGGAGCGCACCCCGTACGGTTTCAAACGGCAGGACCCCTACGCCAAGCTGTTCGAGGACCGGATTGTGTTCCTCGGTGTACAGATCGACGACGCCTCGGCGGATGACATCATGGCTCAACTCCTGGTCTTAGAATCACAAGACCCGAACCGCGACATCACCATGTACATCAACTCGCCCGGCGGTTCGATGACCGCGCTGACCGCGATCTACGACACGATGCAGTACATCACGCCACGCATCCAGACGGTATGCCTGGGTCAGGCCGCCTCAGCGGCAGCTGTGGTCCTAGCCGCTGGCGCCCCCGGGTTGCGCCTCGCCCTGCCCAACGCCCGCGTCCTGATCCACCAGCCCGCCTTCGAGAATGGTGCTTATGCCCAGGCCAGCGACATCGAGATTCAGGCCAATGAGATCATCCGGATCCGCCAGTGGCTGGAGGACACGATCGCGCAGCACTCCAACCGCACTCCCGAGCAGGTGCGTGACGACATCGAACGCGACAAGATCCTGACGGCGGAACAGGCCCTCGAGTACGGGATGATTGACCAGGTCCTCAAGTCGCGCAAGGCACCGACCAAGCAGTAGAGCCGAGCACAGGGGCCAGGCGGCGCAGCACAGCCAGCCGAGCCAAGCACCCGGGCAAAGCACCGGGGCCAGGCGGCGGGGCACAGCCAGCCGAGCCAAGCACCGGGGCCAGGCGGCGGAGCCCAAGCAGTAGAGCCGAGCACAGGGGCCAGTTGGCCCTCGGCCAGGTCAACAAATGTGCACGTAGTTGCACCCATGCGGCGTTTGACAACGGTCAAGGTTTAGTAAGCTTCAAGCAACTCCGTCGTCATTGCGCTCGGAAGCGGGGAACCGAGCGCACCTTCCAGGTGAGGCCAGCCACATGGGAATTGCTCCACGCACCAGTTCTACCAATCCGACCCACCGGCGCTCAAGATACTTGCTGCTCCGCCGCTGGTTAGCGCTTGCGCTGGTCAGCGCGCTGACACTGAGCGGCGGGATAGTCCTCGGGGCAGTGTTCAGCGCGGGGTCCGCCCGCGCCGTGACCTACAGTTCCCACTGGAACGGCCAGTTAGGTACCTCCCAGCTCTGGGTGGTGCCCGCAGGCACCGACGCGACTTGGACCGGCACGCAGCCCTATTTGGTAACAGCGCCAAACTCGTTCACGGCGGCTAATTTCGCCGCGCAGATCACAGCCGGCTTCGATTGGGCCGGCGACGCCCATGGCGCCGCCTGCCAAGGCGAGTTCGACTCACTGGCGACCGGACCGATCCTCGCTCGTCAGGGCGACACCACACCAATGGCCATTAGCTGGGATTCCGTCAGCGGCCAGGCCGCCATCTTGGCCTCGGCGGGATCCGACTGCTATCCGGTCAGCGGCGAAGCCACCCTCGCCGGCGCCGCCGGCGGCGAGGTCAACCCCGTGACCGGCGAACTCTACCTGGTGGACGGCCTAACCCAGTTCGACGGCGACGCGAGTTCGGATGACCCAGGCATCAAGGTGGTCCAAGTCCGTGAGACCGCCCCGCCCTGGTCCACCGAGTTCAAGGCGTTCGAGTGGCTCACGGCGCCGGCGACCGCCGCCGCAGCGACGGGGGCGCGCCTGATGGATGTGGCGGCCGCCGCCGGCAAGACCGGGGACTTAGGAGCCAACTGGACCCTCTCGTCCGACATCACGTTCAGCGGCTCCGGTGCGGCCTACCGGCTAGCCCGCCTGGGCCAACCGAACAGCAACACCGGCATCTTTGCGCTGGTCAGGTTCACAACGACGCTGACGGACGTAACCGGCGACGGCCGTTGGACCTATGACGTGGTGCGCGTGTTTGATGATCTCGCGGTGGACAACGCCGTCGGTCTAGCCTTCGTCGATGACACGTTGTACAGCGCCCACGCGGACGGCGCGCTGGTGCGCTGGGACATCCTGGGCGGCATCGGGCAAGTTGTGGCGCAAGGCAGCGCTATCGCGGACCTGGCGGCAACGGACCCACCGGCCGTGCTGGAAGGAAGGCTGCTTCAAGACACCGTGGGGCTCGGTACTTCCGCCAGCCAAGGCGGCAGCGGACTCAGCGTCGAGATCTGGGCTGAGGACAGCACCACCGCACGCAGGCCGCTGGGAACGCTCCTGACCGCGCCGGGGACCGGACGTTATTGGACCACGCTGCCGGTGAGCGCCTCGCCTTACTACGTGCGCGTACTGCCGCCGCAGGGCACCACTCCCAGGGTGCAGACGCGCGCCAGCTACCAGGTGGTGCCGAACGGCGCAGACCCGGCCACCGTCAACCAAGTCATTGCCCGCTGCGCCCTGCCGACCGGCGACTACATGCCGGTGACCAGCGGTGTTTGTGGCGGAGCGCGCCGCGACGGGCTGAACCCGCTGATGGTTTTTGATCCCTTGGACCCGACTCACGGCGCCGGGATTGTCAGTGAGGTGCGGCTCGTGGATCGTACCAAGGCCGCTGCAGCGGACTTCTGGTTGACCGACCGCTATGCCTGGGGCGACTCGATCCACGACTACCAATACGACTCGGCCGGGGTCAAAGCCTCCGCCAGTTCGCTGCTGTTGTGGCTCGGCGCGGGCCGCAACCAACTCACCTTGGAGGCCAACGCCACGGAGTGCACCAAGGCCGATTGCCAGCGATCCGACGATGGGCTGATGGTGACGCGGTGGCGCCAGGACGGCGATTACAGTGCCGCCCACTGGATCACGCCGCAGGCCGCGTTGCTGGCAGCGGGGGGCCGCTATCACTTCCGGTTGCAGGTCAGCGGCGATTTCGCGCCCAGTTCGTGGGGTAAGGCCTGGCTCGCACCGTTGGTCAACGGCATCTCCGCGAGCGCCATGACATACGAGTTGATGTCAGGAGTGCCCGATGCCGACGGGTACCTCTACGCCGATTACACCATCCCAGCCGACCCGGTTGGGGATACCCCCGTGCCAATGTTTATCCGGGCTCGCGCCACCACCGACCCTGATGCGACTGCGACATCGCGCAGCTACGTCGGCTATTCGCCTACTTCCGGCGTGGTGCCGGGAGACATCGAGGACTATGCGGTGGGTGTGGCGGACACGGTCATCGCGGTCAAGGCCCGCATGCACGGCGTTAGCGCGGCGTTCTACGGCTATGGCGCACAGATCAGTTTAGGCAATGTCACCGGCTCCGTTAGCGGGGGCCTGAACCCCATCGCCATCTGGGCTTCGATGGCAGCCGGTGCGGTCACGATCACCCCGGAGACCTATCTGGTCGGGTCGGTGACGGACCCGGCACGGCCCGTCACAATCACCACGGTGGGTGCCGGTCGCAGCGCCAGTTCCATGGACGGTTGGATGGTCGATCCGCAGGGGACCAATTGCCGCGATCAGCAGACCGGCAACACGGTGGCGGTGGCGTGGGTGGACTCCGCCCTTGAGGTCTCCCCAGCGGACGGTTCGACGGGTCAGGGTTCTTGGAGTGATCTGTTG
>JAITJY010000150.1 GCA_031278675.1 Bifidobacteriaceae bacterium | reverse complement strand
GGATATGGCCATAGATGGCCTTGAACTCGGCATCTTGTTCAACCAGGGGCAAGTTTGCTGTGCGGGTTCTCGCGTGTTTGTCCACGAAGACATTTACGACAAGTTCATCGCCGATGCCGTCGAGGCATTTAAGAAGATCAAAGTCGGGGTGCCGTGGGAGCCGGATACCCAAATGGGTTCGCAGATCGACATGAACCAGTTGGACAAGATCCTCGGTTGGGTCGAAGAAGCGAAGTCGGAGGGTGCCAAAGTCGCCGTGGGCGGCGAGCGGGCTAGTGGCCCGGGCCTCGAAAATGGTGCGTTCATGCAGCCCACGCTGCTGGTCGATGTCACCAACGACATGCGCGTGGCCCAGGAGGAAATCTTCGGTCCGGTCGCTGTTGTGATCAAGTTCAAGACGGAAGAAGAAGTCATTGCCATGGCCAATGATTCGGTCTATGGCCTTGGCGGCGCCGTCTGGACGCGGGACATCAACCGCGCTATCCGGGTGGCTCGTGCCATTGAGACCGGCCGGGTCTGGATCAACACGTACAACGCGATTCCGGCGGGCGCCCCGTTCGGCGGCTACAAGGAATCCGGGATTGGCCGCGAAACCCACAAGGTGATCTTGGAGCACTACACCCAGATGAAGAACATCATGGTGAACGTGGCCGAGGCGCCCTCGGGCTTCTATCCCGGCTGACACCAACCGATCACGCCCGCCCCGGGGTCTGGCGACTCGGGGCGGGCGGCTTGGCGGCCTGGTGGCTGACGGCTTGCGGGCCGGGCGGGACCGGGTTGAGGCGCAACTTTGAACGGGCGCGCTAGCGGTACCTGGTAGACTGTGCCGCTGGTGCGCCCACCTGGGCGTCCTGGGGTCTTAGCCAGACGAGTTGGCCCCACGTGCAGCTTGACCGCTGCGCGCGTTCTATGACAAACGAACAGGAGTAAGCCGAACAATGACATCTGTGCGTCGTGCGCGCCGACAGGTGCGCGAATCCCGGGCCCTCGGCCTGGCCTTGACCCCGAAAGCGGTCAAACACTTCGACAAGCGGCCCTACCCGCCCGGCGAACACGGCAAGAGCCGGCGCCGAACCGAATCCGACTACGCCATCCGGCTGCGTGAAAAGCAGCGACTGCGGGCGCAATATGGGCTGCGTGAAAAGCAAATCGCGCGCGCGTTCCAGGACGCCAAGAAGCAACCCGGCCTGACTGGTGAAGCGCTGGTCGAACTGCTGGAGGTGCGCCTCGACGCGCTGGTGTTGCGTTCCGGGTTCGCCAGGACCATTTACCAAGCCCGGCAAGTGGTGGTCCACCGGCACGTGCTGGTTGATGGCAAACCGGTAGACCGGCCATCTTTTCGGGTCAAGCCGGGCCAAATCCTCAGGATCCGCCCCAAAACGCAGCCGCTGGTGCCGTTCCAGGTCGCGGCGGCCGGCGCCCACCGCGATGCGCAGGTCTGGCAGATCCCCGAATACCTGGACGTCAACCTCGAACGGTTGCGCGCGCAACTGGTGCGCGCCCCGAAGCGTGCTGAAGTCCCGGTGACTTGCGACGTGCAACTCGTCGTGGAGCACTACTCGCGCTAGCCGGTCACACCGGCTCAAACCGAAGAGTTAAGGAGGCGGGCATGGGCGATCTAGCAGGTCTGATCGCGGCCGTGGCATTTGCTGTGCTGGTGGCAATCACGGCCGTACCAGTGTTGCGGTTGGGTGGAGTCTTCAAGGAGGCGACCCGCTCAGTGCGGGAGTTGACCGAACACACGGTGCCAATCCTGGACGAGGCCGCCACCACCGTGACCGGCGCCAACACGCAGCTTGAAAAAGTGGACACCATCACCACAGCCGCAGCGGATGTGTCCCAGAACGTGTCTGCCCTGACGGCCCTGTTCGCCGCCACGTTAGGTGGACCATTGATCAAGCTGGCGGCGTTCACCTACGGGGTGCGCTCCACCGTGACCAAACGTTGGAAGGCCAGGTAAATGCGCCGGTTAGTGTGGCTGACACTCGGCGTGGGCCTGGGCGTTGGTGCGGCGTTCTGGGCGTACAGGAGGCTTGAGGCGGCCAAACGGGCCGCCCGTGAGGCGGTCACGCCCGAAGGTTTGACGCGAGGGATCGACAAAGCCGTGGCCTTGGCCAGCGGCCTGGCGGACGAGATCAGCGCCGCCGCCAAGGAGCGCGAAGCTGAGTTGCGGCGTACCCTGCTACAAGAAGACTGAGAGACGGGGTGGCGCAGGGAGCGGCTGGGCGCTGGCGGGCGCGGCAGGCCGGCCCTGACTCGCCCAGCAGTGACCGGTAATAAACACCCCCTGAGGGCTGAAGGAATATGCGTACATCTGAGATCCGCCGGCGGTTCTACAGCTTTTTTGAAGACCGCGGCCATGTTGTGGTGCCGTCCGCGTCCCTGATCAGCGAAGATCCGTCTTTGCTGTTCACGGTCGCGGGGATGGTGCCGTTCATCCCGTACATGTTGGGTCAACTGCCTGCCCCTTGGCCCAGGGCCGCTTCCGTCCAGAAGTGTGTCCGGACAGGCGACATCGAAGAGGTTGGACGCACCACCCGCCACGCGACATTCTTCCAGATGAACGGTAATTTTTCGTTTGGTGACTATTTCAAGCAGGGCGCTATTGAACTCGCCTGGGAGTTAGTCACCGGGCCGCAGTCAGACGGGTTTTTAGGGTTCGATCCGGACAAGATTTGGGTCACCGTTTATCACGATGACGACGAGGCCGCCCGCCTGTGGCGCCAGGTCGCCGGGCTGGCCCCAGAGCGCATTCAACGCCGCGGCATTAAGGACAACTTCTGGTCCACGGGTCAGCCCGGCCCGGCGGGGCCGTGCTCCGAGATCTACGTTGACCGGGGAGACAAGTTCGGGCCGGACGGCGGCCCGGTGGTAGATGAGGACCGGTTCTTGGAAATCTGGAACCTGGTGTTCATGGAGTTCGAACGGGGCGCCGGTGGCGCCAAAGAGGACTATCCACTGCTGGGCGAACTAGAACAGAAGAACATCGACACGGGTATGGGCCTCGAAAGAGTCGCCTATCTCCTACAGGATGCCGCCAACCTATATGAGATAGATGAGGTCATGCCGGTGATCTCGCGCGCTGAGGAACTAGTCAACCGGTCCTACGGCGCTGACCCCGAGGCAGACGTGCGGTTCCGGGTGGTTGCGGACCACGTACGCTCCTCGCTGATGCTGATCGGCGATGGGGTGACGCCATCGAACGAGGGCCGCGGTTACGTGCTGCGCCGCCTGCTGCGCCGCGTGGTCCGCTCCATGCGGCTGCTGGGGGTCGAAGAACCGGTCTTCCCGGAACTATTCGAGGTCTCGAAGAACGCCATGAAGGCGTCCTACCCGGAACTGGAGGCGGACTGGGCCCGGATCTCGGGGACGGCTTACGGCGAGGAAGAATCATTCTTGCGGACGCTGGCCGCCGGCTCACAGATCCTAGATGTGGCCGTGGCTCGCGCCAAGCAGGCCGGCGCCAAGGCGCTGACCGGTCCAGATGCTTTCCGCCTCCATGACACATACGGCTTCCCGATTGATTTGACCTTGGAGATTGCCGGCGAAGCGGGCTTAGCCGTGGACCAGGACGCGTTCCGGGCGTTGATGCGTGAGCAAAAAGAACGCGCCCGGGCAGATGCGGCCGCCAAGAAGACGGGTCACGCGGACACCAGCGCCTACCAGGAGATCGCCGGGCAGTTGGCCGGCCCCACCGACTTCACCGGGTACACCGAATTCGCTTCGCGGGGCCGAGTGTTGGCGCTGCTCCAAGACGGCGTGGCCCTCCCTGTGGCGCTAGCGCCCGCCCAACTTGAGGTCATCTTGGACCGGACGCCGTTCTACGCTGAGGCCGGTGGTCAGCTAGCGGACCAGGGCACCATCGAGTTCGATTCGGGCGCAGTCTTCGAGGTCGATGACGTTCAGCGGCCCATCGCGGGCCTCACCGTCCACCGGGGCCGGCTGACGGAGGGCCGGTTGGCGCTGTCAGACCCCGGTTTTGGGCGCATCGATGTGGCCCGGCGGCGCGCCATCTCCCGGGCGCACACTGCGACGCACATGGTCCACAAATCGCTGCGCGAACAACTCGGGTCCACCGCCACACAGGCCGGATCAGAAAATGCCCCCTCCAGACTGCGGTTCGATTTCCGCTACGGGTCGGGTGTGCCACCAGCCGCGCTCGGGGAGATCGAGGAGCGGGTCAACACTGTGTTAGCGGAGGACCTCGAAGTCACTGAGGAACTGATGGAGTTGG
>JAITJY010000136.1 GCA_031278675.1 Bifidobacteriaceae bacterium | reverse complement strand
CGCCGTACCACGACGGCCGCGAGGAGACCCGCTCCAAAGCCGCCCAGCCGGCGATGCGGCCCTCGCGGCTGGCCGCCACCAAGCGCTGACCGGGCACGAAGCGCTCATCCCAGGCCTGCCAGCTGGCCAGTTCCTCGTCGAGGGCGTTGAACCCGGTCGCCTCGCGGGCGATCTCCGCGACATCGTCCCAGTCTGTCGGCAACAACGGACGGATGTGCATGCGCCATCCTTTCGCGCCCCGCCCGGGCGGGGCCTCAGCGTGGTTGGTTTGGGGGCCCGGTGGGCTCGCTTCATTATTCCACCCTCGCCGCCGCCCGCGACCCGCCAGACCCGGGACCCTTGTGGCGCTGTGACCGCGCTGCTAGCGTTTGCCGAAGTCACTCGTCCGGTCAATTGTCACTCAATGCAGAGAACATTAGGTTCAGCCAAATCAACTGAAGGAGAGTCTGATGGAGTTTGATCGCAGGGACTTTTTGAAAGGCGCCGCTGTTGTCGGAGGCGTGGTTGGAGGCGTGGCGGCAGTCAGCTCCCTGACAGCCTGCTCGCCTGACGAGGAGGCGCCCGCCGCCAACGGGAGCGAAGAAACCGAGGTCGCCTACACGCCGGTGGGAACCTATGAAGCCGATCTGTGCGTCGTGGGCACTGGGATGTCCGGCTTGGCGGCCACCGTCCAAGCGCTGCAAGAGGGCTTGGCTGTGGTGTCGCTGGAGCAGACCGGCTATCCTGGCGCGGCCGCCTACGGCGTGGAGGGGATCTTCACCGTCAACTCCAAGGCCCAGCAAGCGGAGGGCGTCCCAACCGTCCTGCCCAGCCAAATCACTCCGGAGGAGCAGGAATACGAGCACTTCCGCACCGACGGGACCAAATTGCTCGATTTCATCACGCATTCGGGGGAAAACGTCGACTGGCTGATTGAGAACGGCTGCACCTTGCTGCCTGGCATGGATGATCAGCACATGGGCTACACGGCAGATCGGCAAAAGGCCTGCTACATCACCCCGATGTATGAGAAGGCCAAAGCCCTGGGCGGCGAAGTGCTGGTCAACACCAAAGCCATTGACCTGAAAAGGGAGGGCGAGACCTGGCAGGTCTTCGCTGAGAAGAAGAATGGCGACGTCATCCAAATCAACGCCAAAGCCGTGCTGCTCTCCACCGGGGGATACACCGACAACAACGATTACCTTCGGGAATCCGGCATCTACAAAGCCGAAGACACCATCCGCATGATTCCTGGGATCAACGGCGACGGGCTGACCTTCGCCCGCAAAGTCGGCGGCGATGATTTCCTCAAGGGCGCCAGCGTCCAACTCTTCGCCTCGCTGCGCGGCGCCCCGGGCGGGGAAGCCGGAACATTCGGCAACGCCAACGCTATGGTGGTCAACTGCCGCAGCGCCAACACCATGTGGGTCAATGAGAACGCCGAACGCTTCTGCTCCGAGGTGGGCGGCATGATGTTCATGACCCGGGGCAATGTGCTGATCCCCCACAAGGCCGTCTATTCGATTTTCGACGCCGCCATCTGGGAGAAGAACCTCGCCTCCGGCCTGAGCGACGACACCGGCTACTTCCTGGCCATGCACTGGCAGTACGACGAAGCCAAGTGCCGCGAGGAGTTCGAGCAGCGCTTCAGCGAGAATCCTTACGGCGACGCTTTCAAGGCGGACACGATTGAGGATCTTTGCCAGCAGGCCGCCGACGCCTTTGGCTTGGACAGCGCGACGCTGCTGGCCAATGTGCAGGCCTACCAGGCGATGTGCCGCGACGGCCTGGACTCGGACTATGGCAAGCCGGTCGATTACCTGATGGATTTCTCCAACCCGCCCTTCTACCTGGTCGAGTTGGTCCCAGCCGTCATGAACACCTACGGGGCGATCTGCACCAGCAAGAAGTACGAGGTGTTCGACGCCGACCGCAACCCGATTCCCGGGCTGTACTCGGCCGGCACCGACGGCGTGGACATCTGGAAGCTCGGCTACAAGGGCGGCGGGCACTGCAGCGCCTCGAATCTGCACTCCGGACGGACTGTGGGCAAGTCGGCGGCGGCCTATATCGGCGATCAAAAGCTGGGCGCGGTCAAGAAGGAGGGCGACACCTCGCCGTCTGTGGTCGAGTACAGCTACGACATGCCGTCCAGCCTGAAGGACGGGACTTACACCTCTGACCCCATGCCGGGCATGTTTGGCGACATCGTGGCCACGGTGGTTGTCTCCGGCGGCAAGATCACCGAGGTCAGCGAGACCAACGACTTGGAGACCGAATACATCGGCGGTTACGCCATGGACGATCTAGCCAAAGCCATCGTGGCGGCCCAGGACGTCAACGTCGATGCCGTCGCGGGGGCGACCGCCACCTGCAATGGCTTCCGGCGGGCGGTTGAGAGCGCCCTGAAGAAGGCCGCCGGCTGAGCCTTGGGCCTTGGTTGTTGGACCGCTGGGGGTCGCCTCAGCGGTCCAACAACCTGAAGGGCAATTCTTCGCCGATTCCAGAACTGCCGTAGACCTCGCCCGAGGTGGCGACGAAGACGGCTTCCAGTTCCGGGCGCTGTTCGACAAAGCGCAGCGCCCGGTCCAGCCCCATGATGATCAGCGCCGTCGAGTAGCCGTCGGCGTCCAGGGCGCGCTGGGCGATGACTGACGCGCTGAGCAGGTCCGTGGCCGCCGGACGGCCGCTGCGCGGAACCACCCCGAGAATTCAGGATGGACATGGCGGCGATCACCCGCTGGGAGGAGTACTCGCGGGCCAAGGACGACATGTTCCTGGCCACCGACACGATCACCTCGCCCTGGTACACCGTCGAGTCGGAGGACAAGAAGCGCTCCCGCATCAACGTGATCGCCCACCTGCTGTCCTCCGTGCCCTACGAGCACCTGGAGCCGGAGCCGCTCGCCATCCCCGACCGCCCCCCGCGCCAGAACTACTACCGCCCGCCCGGCGACGTGGAGAACCACTACGTCCCCGACGTGGCCGCAGCCCTGGAGCGCCGCCCGCGCAAGGCGTAAATGGGGACGGTCCCATTTTCAGGGAACTCCCAGCTAGCATCGCCTCCCGGCCCGCCGCCGATGCCGTTCACGACCGTTGCCGCCGTAGGGGGCAGCCGCGCTTCAGGCGCCGGGCGCGCCGCCCGGGCCGCGCTCGACCTACCCCCGCCGCCAGTCTTGGTACCCGTTTCGCGGCCCGACGTGA
>JAITJY010000003.1 GCA_031278675.1 Bifidobacteriaceae bacterium | reverse complement strand
TACGCTCGAAGCCAACCCAACCGACCGAGCAAAGGAACCACCATGGCAAGGATCAGGATCAACCCAGGCGAAGCCGGCCCCATACGCACAACGCGGCAAGTCCAAGACGCCAACGGGCGCTGGACCACAGCGCCCAAAGGCAGCAAGAAAGCGGGCCGCGTGCTCGCCCGCGCCCGCTGGCGAGACAGGCGCGGCCAAACCCATGAGGCGTCAGCCCACGCGAGCAGCGACGCAAGAGCCAGAGCCCTATGCCAAGCGGCGCTCGACCGAGCGTTGAGCGTCCGCAAAGGCAACACGCTCACCAGCAAGAGCACCGTGGCCGAAGCGTTGGAACTCTGGCGCCAAGACATAGACCGGCCCGACTACTCGGCTGGAAGGGCACTCAGCGAGTCAACCAAGAAACAATACCGGGACGCCGCGCGGCGCCACCTGCAAGGGTCCGAGCTCGCGGCCATGAGCCTGGCCGAAGCGAACAACGCCGGAACGCTTGAGCGGTTCCTGCGCGCCGTGGCCACGGACCACGGCGACGGCGCCATGCGACTCACGCGCAAAGTGGTCAACGGACTATTCCAACTAGCCCTGAGCGACGGCGCGATAGAGCGCCGCGCGTCCAAAGACCTGGCCCCGATAAGGGGCGGCAAGGAACACCAAACCAAACTCGACTACGGGCGCGCCTACAGCAAAGACGAAGTGGACTCTCTCAAAGCGTACTGCGACGCCAGCGAGTTCGCCGCAAGGCTCGACCTAGCCGACCTGGTGGCATTCGGAATCGGGACAGGCGCCCGCATATCCGAAGCGTTGCGCGTCCGCTGGGACCAAGTAGACCTAGAAGCAGGCGTCGTGCTGATCGACGGCACCAAGAGCCGCGCCGCCAAAGGCGTCGTGCCAATGGGACCGTCGCTGACAACGCGACTCAAGGCGCGAGCCGAAGCGCGCGGCCGGGACGGGCTAATCTTCCCGAACGTGGGACGCCACCCATCGAGCGTCATCGACAAAAGCAAGCCGCGCGACCGGCGCAACGTGACCAAACACATACGCGCGCTGCTCAACGACGCGGGCTTCGAGTGGGCCAGGTTCCACACGTCGCGGCACACGGCCGCAACGTCCTACCTATTGGCCGGCGGCACGCCGCTCGAAGCGCAAGCGCTCCTACGGCACGGCGACTCACGCACGCTAGACAGGTACGTCGATAGCTCCCAAGCCGTCGCCCGAATCGACCGAGACAAGCTCCTATGAGCGCCGTCAGCGAAACCAAAGTTGTAGCAAAGTTGTTGCATGGGCCATCACAAGGCCGCGAAACCAATGGCAATAGGCCTGTGACCTGGGCGTTCGTGCGCCATCAGGGACTCGAACCCCGAACCCGCTGGTTAAGAGCCAGCTGCTCTGCCAATTGAGCTAATGGCGCGCGTCTAGAGACTCTAGCAGGGTTTGCGGGGCGGCGCGCGGTCCCAAGCGGCGGCCGCGGCGGCATCGGCGGCTGCCGGACTGGTCAGGGCACGGAGTAAGACTTGGCGCAACCGGCCGAGGCGCCCTTGGGGATCAGTTCGATGACGCAGACTTCCTGGTGGAGGTCGTCGGTCACCCGAACCTCCTCCAGCGGCACATGGCCGGTGTTCGCAACCGTGTAGGTGAACCAAATCCCGAGGCCGGAGCCTATGCGGCTGCCCGAGGCGATCAGCTCGCCGGTGGCGACGACCGAATCGTGGATCGAGCCGAGGTCGGTCGCGCCGCCCGGATCGGCGCCCCGCCAGGCCCGAACCTGGAGTTCCAGCTTCGGCTCGCGGCAGTCGCCGAACGCCGGCAAGAGCAGCGTCCTGGAGTACTGCGACGATTCGATCTGGGAGTTCTCCGAGACCGGCGCGCCCTGAGTTTGGACGCGCACATAGCCGTTTTCAGATGACGGGAACTCGGGCACGGCGACGGTCCGTCTCCCGCTTGCGTCGGCGGTCACGCCGCTGACCGAGCCGAGGTATTCCTCCGCGGTCCGCCCGACGGTGTAGTAGAAGTCGATGGTCACCGGCTCGGACGCGATCCCATAGCCTTTCGACGTTCCCGGCTTGGCCATATCGACCTGGAATTCGCAGCCGGCGGTGACCCTGGCGGCCACCGGGTACCAGGTCAGTATTCGGCGGTTGGCGGTGTTCTCCTCGTTCAGCGTCATCAGATTCTGGCTTTTCCCCCCGGTTTCCTCGTTCTCGGTGACGGCGGCGCTGGCGCTGTCGGTTCCGAAGGTGTTGCGCCGAACGGTCACGGCGCCGGTGTCGACCAACCACACGCTGGCTTTGGCGTAGCCGTCGAAGTGGTTGTCCTCGATGTACAGGTTCGAGGCCTGGGTTGACTCGGCGGTGGAGACGTCGCCTTTCCAGGCGACCGCGACCGCTTGGCCGCCGGCGGCCGCGCCGGCGTTGTCGAAGGTGTTGGCGCGCACGTGGTTGTCGCCCGTCAGCAGTTGTTTTTCGGGCAGCAAAATAGTCGCGTGGTCTCGGTCGCTGGCGCCGGTTTGGATGTTGGTGAAAGTGTTGTTTCGGATGTCGACGTCCGAGCATTCCAGGGCGGCGCTAAGGTCGATGGCTCTGCGGCGATCGCTGGTGCTGAGGGGAAAGTTCCGGAACTGCGAGTCCTCGACCACCATACCCCGCACTTTGATTTTCGAGACCACAATCCCGCTGGAGGCGCAGGTGGCGCCAGAGTCGGCGTCGCAGTCCGGGTCCGGGACGTCGGCCGGCGCGTTGTCTATTGTCAGCTTCGAGAAGGTCAGGTCGCTGACGACGTCGTCGCTGTCCTCGGTCGATTTCCTGACGACGATGGCGCCGAAGCGATCTGAGCCGTCGTACAAACGCGAAACCGTGTAGTTGCTGATGCTGACCCGGTCCGCCCCGGGGCGGATGAAGGCCAGGCGCTCGCCCCGGTAGTTGTCGGTCTGAATGAGGCTGCCGCCGTCGAGCGACGATCCGTCGGAGCCGGGGCCGAACACGATAGCCGTCTCACCGGAGTAGACGTTCTTGAGGTTGCGCAGTTTGACGTTCGGCGCCTCGATCCAGAAGGCGCAGGCGCCGTCGTTCGCGTCCGGCACCACGCTCAGGCGTTCGTCCAGATCGATCGTGACCGTTCGGGTGACCTTGAAATAGGCGGCCGAGTCGACTCCCGTGGCGCTGTCGTTGGTCATCCGCAGCGCCCTTTCGTTCGGCATAACGATGGCGCCGGTGAACTTCTCGGCCACCGCGATGACGACCTCGGTGTCGGCCGACTTGGTGGCGTTGGATTCCTCGATCGCCGCCCTCAGCGAACAGGCGCCGCTCTCGGTCCGGCAGACGCCGTCGCCGGGGTTGACGTCTTTGGTGCCCGCTTCGGTGGTGTTGACAAAGTGGGTGACCGCCTGGGACGCCTCGGCGCTGGCCTCCCAAGCGCCGGGACCGGCGACCAGAATCATCCCGAAGGCCGCCGCCGGGGCGAGCGCCCAGACCAGGCGGCGCGACCAGACCGCCGAGCCGCCCAACCGCCCAGGCTTGTCGACGCGACACCTCACACTTGTCAGCAACGTTTTCGCCGCCAGCGATATTCCATCCGCCTGCGCTAACCTGGCAGTTGCCTGTCGGGCGGAACTATTCGACAAGTAACCGTGATCCCCCGAATGGGCATGCAAAGGATGGGATTAGCCGCCGGTGACAGATTCGGAACAGCCATTCAGAATAACCCGCCGCACAGCGCTGCTGCTTGGCATGAGCCTGTACTGGCTCGGGGTTTTCGTCATCTTCGACTCGGGCGCCAACGCCGTGCCCGTTGGCGGACTCCCGCTGCCGCTCTTGATACATTTGATCGCCCTGTGCGCCAACGCGGCCGGCTCATTGCTCATCCCTTTGGCCAGGCGATGGGTGCTAAGGGTCGTGTGGAGCAAGCCAGTCGGGGCCGCTGTGCTCATCTTGTCCGTCTTGGGGACGGCCCTGACCCAAACCTCGCTGGGGGGCGCTCAACTCGCCTTGGCCATCATCGGCTCGGCGCTGTACGGGTTGGCGACGCCTTGGTTCAGCATCGCCTGGGGCCTGCTTTACAGGGTTGTCAGCAAGCGCGAGGTGTTGCCGCTCACGGCCGCCACGTTCGTCATCGCCACCTTCGGCTCATATCTGGCGTCCCTCCTGCCGCAGCCCGCCATCGCCCTGGTCGGCGTTGTCTCGATGGGTTGCTCCTTTGGATTCGCCATCGCTTGCCACGCTCGGCAAGGCGACGCCGAGCCGGCCGGCGCCCCGCCGTCGCGCCACGGCGCCTACCGGGTCATCCCGACCAAAACTGTCGTCGGCCTGGCCGGAGTTCTCTTCGTCTACGCGGCCGGGCGCTCGATCATCTTCCTCGACCCGGCCTATTCCTACGACATGCACATCCCGATGTTGGCCACCGCCGTCGCCTTCCTGGTCGGCCTGTTCTTCTTGCAATCGGCCCGTCTAAATCTGAACGCGGTCTACCGGATGGCCATCGTCGCCGTCGCCGTCGCGTCGGTCCTGGTGGCGTTGTCGTTGGCCAATCATCTGCGTTTCGCCTCGGCTTTGGCGGCCATGAGCATAATCCTGATCGAGATCGCCACCTGGATTTTGATGGTGGGCTACGCTCGCCCGAACCCGATCCTGGCTGTCGCCGTCTTTGGCCTTGGCAGGGGAATCATTCATCTGGGATCGGCGCTCGGCGAGGCCGGCGGATTGTTCCTGATCGACCTGCCGATGCCGTATCTGATAATCGCGGTGGTCGTGTCGATCCTGGCCGCCGGGTTTTTCTTCAAAGATTCGGATATGGCCGTCGGCGCCGGGCAAGGGAGCGAAGGTCGCGCCGCCGCCGATGACGCCGACGACGCCGCCGATGACGCGCAAGGCGCCCAGGCGGCCGCCGGCTCCCCCAAGTCCCCCACCGGCCGCGCGGCGACTCTCAACCGGGCCGCCCTGCTGGCGGTCAAGCGTGCTCACGGCCTGTCGCAACGCGAAGTCGACATCGTCGAACTGTGGGCGACCGGCTACTCCAGCGCTCACATCGAGCGCGAACTGGTCATCTCAAAGTCGACCGTCAAGACACACGTCAAGCACATCTATGAGAAAACCGGCGTGCACAGCAAGGCCGAGCTGATCAACTTGATCAACGCCCTGTCCTGCCACTGATCAGCCGGTGGCGAGGGCGGCGGCGGCGGTGCCCGCCAGCCTTCCAGAGTTGGTGGCGAAACCCATCGTGTCGCCGCAGATGTCGGCGTAGCCGCCCACGCCGAAGAACCCGGCCGCGTTGAGCCCGGTGGCGAACAGGTTGTCGAAAGGATTTCCCGTCTCGCGCCGGATGACCTTCAGATTCTTGTTCACGCGCACCCCGCCCAAAGAGCCGCCCTCGCAGTTGACCGTCATGCGCATGGCATAGAACGGACCGCTGCCGTAGCTGTAGACCAAGAACTTGGAGTCCTTCAGAAACTCGGCGTCCTGCTTCGCCGCCACGGCGGCATCGTAGGTGGCGAAAGTTTCTTGGAGGGTCTCCAACGCGCAACCGGTTTGAGCCGCCAGATCTTCGATGCTGTCCGCCTTGATGTAGATCCCGCTGGCCACAAACTCGTCCATCAGGGCCTTCAGACCAGTCATGGGACCAGAAAGGGTTCCCACCGCGCTGCTGATGGATTCGGTGCCGGTGCGGGCGGTGTTGTCACCGGGGCCGGAGCCAATGATCTCGAACGGAGTGCCATTGGCTTCGAGGTCGTCTACCATGGCCTCGCTTATCGGCAACCAATAGCTGCCGCCCTGGGAAAAAGCCGTGTTAGCCATGCGCGAGAAGTCTCCCGTCACGCTCTCGTCGGCGAAGCGCTCCCCGAGGGTGTTGACCCAACAGAAGGCTGGCAGGCGGCCAAGAATAGTGTTCTCGCGGCAGATCAAACTGTAATCCTCGGTGGTGTCCAGGTGACTTGTGTAAACCTGGTGCCAGAAAGGCGATGAAACCCACGGGTGGCCGCCGATCTTCTCCGCCAACAGGATGCCGTCGCCGCTGTTCGACGAAGTGGCTTCTTGGTTGTACTGGGGGTTGCGAGCCAAGATATAGCGGAAATAGTCGGTGTCGCCATTCCAAGATCCGGCCGAAAGGACAACCGCCTTGGCGTTGATCACAACTTGGGTTCCGTCGCCGCGCTGGCAGGCCACACCGGTCACAGTTTGACCGTCTTCGCCGATCATGAGCATAAAGGCCCTTGTCTCAGTCATGACCTCGCCGCCATATTGGCCGAGGAAAGTCGACCACAAGCCTTTGAAGGGACCCGCTGGCAAATAGGGTGAATCGATCACGTCCTCGTTGGCCCCTGTCATCATATGGCCGCACAGCTCGAGTTCACGCGGCAAGTTTGATTGCACCGACAAACCCGCCGGGAAGGCGATCAGATCGAGGCCGTTCTCGGTCAGCCAAGCGATGTTTTCGGCGCTGGTCTCGAAAATGCGGCGCACCAGCGGCAGGGAACAGGTTCCCTTGTAATACTCCCGCTGCGCGGTGTAAAGGTAGTCGACCGAGATGTCGATGCCGGCTTCCTTTTGGAGGGCGGTCTGAGCGCCGGCGATAAAGGTCGAGTAGTTCGAAAGGCCGCCGGTGATGTCGGTCTTTTCGATGACGATGGTCCTGGCGCCGTTCTGAGCCGCGGCCAGCGCCGCGCAGGTTCCCGAGGTGCCGCTGCCGATGACGACGACATCGTACTCGAGTCGTTCGGCGTCGGCGGAAACTTCGGTTGGCAGATCGTCCGGGATGCCGTAGGGGTTGGTGGCCTGGCCGCCCGTGGCCTGGCCGGTCGGCGCGGACGCGCCCGGTTCCGAGGTCGACGACTGGGGGGAACAGCCGGCCAGCCCGAACGCCGTGCCGACGCCGACCAGCGCCGCCCCTGAGAGGAACGACCTGCGGGGCAGGCCGCCCTGGCCCTGTTCTGTTCCCCGCTCGGCTTTAGTCAAATTGTGCTTGGGGCTCACGTTCTTCTCCGTTTCTTAGCCTTATGTGTACTGCTGGCTTGTCCACTGTGCGTCGCGGGCCGTTCCCGCGCATCGCCCCAAAGGGGGCGCCTGGGCCGCGCCGATCAGGCAAAAGGCCGGATTTTGGCCCGTGCCCTGGCCAAACTAACCCCGGCCCGGCCCCCATCGCCCCAACGCTCTCCCGCGGCGTCCGATGCGCGCCTCCCTGAAGCACTTCGCGGAACGAGCGCCGGACTACGCGGCGACCGGCGCGGGGTCACTCCTCGGTGCGGCTCTGCACAGGAGGGAAGCGCTCCCCGTCGGCAAGGTCGAGTTCCTCGGCCCCTACTCTCTGACGTTCGCGGAGTTCCTGGCGGCGCGCGGGCGCGGCGCGACGTCGGCGCCGGGCGATAGGCTCGCGTCATGCGGTCTGTCGAACTGTTCGCGGGTGGTGGTGGCCTGGCTTTGGGGACCCATCTGGCGGGGTTCACCACGGAGGTGGTGGCCGAGTGGAACCGCTGGTGCTGCGACACCCTGCGGGAGAACCAAGCCGCCGGACACCCTTTGGCGCAAG